>JAHZJA010000874.1 GCA_022601155.1 Deltaproteobacteria bacterium
ACCGTCTTGTCGAACAGGTTGAGGTGGCTGACCTCGGTCGCGCCCAGCGACTCGGCATCGACCGCGAAGCCGTGGTTTTGCGAGGTGATCGCAACCTTCTTGCTGCCCTCGTCGCGCACCGGGTGGTTGCCGCCGTGGTGCCCGAACTTGAGCTTGTAGGTCTGACCGCCCAGCGCCAGGCACATCAGCTGGTGCCCCAGGCAGATGCCGAAGATCGGCAGCTTGGGATCGCGACCCACCAAGTCACGGGTTCGCTCGATCACGTCGGTCAGCGCGGCGGGGTCGCCCGGGCCGTTGCTCAAGAACACCCCGTCGGGCTCGAGCGCGAGCACCTGCTCGACCGAGGTGGTCGAGGGCACCACGGTCACGCGGATGCCCTGCGCCGCCATGTTGCGCAAGATGTTGAGCTTGATCCCAAAGTCGTACGCCACCACGTGGACGTCGGGCTTGGGCACGTCCGGTTGCTCCCACAGTCCCTCGGTCCACGCGTAGGGCTCGGCCGTGCTCACCTCGTGGGCGAGCCCGCGTCCCTCCATCGGCTGCGCATCCCGAGCCATCTGCACCAGCTTTTCGGCCGAGGTGCCGTCGGTCGACACGGCGCCCATCACCGCCCCCACCGTACGCAGGTGGCGGGTGAGCGCCCGCGTGTCGATCTCACCGATACCCGGCATGCCTCGCGACGACAGATACGCGGGCAGGCTCTGCTCGGCGCGCCAGTTGGAGACCACTGGCGACAGCGCTCGCACGATGAGACCTTCGGCGCCGGCCGAGGCCGACTCGGCATCGAGGGCGTTGGTGCCCACGTTGCCGACCTCGCTGACGGTCAGGCACACCAGCTGCCCGGCGTAGGATGGATCGGTGATGATCTCCTGGTAGCCGGCCATGGCCGTGTTGAACACGACCTCTCCGACCGAGGTCGTCTTGGCCCCGAAGGAGTGGCCCTGGAAGATCCGTCCATCGGCGAGGGCCAGCGTTGCGTCACCAAAGTAGGGAGACCGGTCCGGGTCGACGATCACATCGAAGCACTACGCCGCGGGCACCATGACCGTCAAGCGGGGTCCTGCGTGGTATCGTGCACGGGCCGCACTGCCATGACCGAGCCGCTGCACCCCGACGGTTCTCCCTCTGGATCGAACTCCGCAAATGCCGCGGCAGCGACCTCCGCGGCCCCAGCGGGCGCCATCTTGCTGATTGGCGACGAATTGCTGTCGGGCAAGATCCGCGACGAAAACGGCTGGTTTCTCGCCAAGATGATGCGTCGACGCGGAATCGCCCTGGTGGAGATTCGCACCGTGAGTGATCGCGTCGAGCACATCGGCGAGGCCCTGGGTCAGCTGCTGGCCCAGGCGCCGCTGGTGTTCACCTCGGGGGGCGTGGGGCCCACGCACGACGACCGCACCCTGGAGGCCATCGCACAGGCCACGGGAAGGCCCCTGCAGCGCAACGCGCAGATCGAAGGCGAGCTCCGCCAGCACTACAAGGATCGGCTCACGCCCGAGGCGCTGACGATGGCCGATCTGCCCGAGGGGACCGTGCTTCGCGCGGGGCCGGGGTGGCCCGTACTCCGGCTGGATGTCGACCAGCCGCAGCCCGCCCGAATCTACATTCTTCCCGGGGTCCCCGGACTGCTGCGCGCCAAGGTGGAGCGGCTCGAACACCTTCCCGACGAGCTGCCCCAGGGCGAGGGTTGGCACCTGGCTACCGTCCACAGCACGCTCGAAGAGGCCAAGCTCGCCGCCATGCTCGAGGACATCCTCGCGCAGTTCCCCGGCGTCGAAATCGGATCGTATCCCCGCTGGTCGCGAGAGGAAGACGGCTCCGTCCGCTATCACGTGCGGGTGACCCTCGAAGGCCCGCGCTCGGCGGCACAGCGCGTCGAGCTCGCGCGGGAGGCATTGCGCCAGGCCCTGCCCCCCGACACCGTCATCGACGATCCGACGTCTGCGTGACCTTGAGGCCCCGAGACACCGGTCGTAGCCTGACAACGCTTGAACATCGCGGTGGAATTTCCGCGACAGCGTGTTAGCTTTCCCGCCATGCGCGGAGCCCACCGGTTGGCCCTTGGGGCGTGCGCGGCGTTCGTCCTCGCCGCTTGCAACCCCAGCGGCAAAGAGGCCACACCCGATTGGCAAAAGCCGCCCGAATCGTACGACGTCAAGGGTGCAGACCTGACGTTCAACGAAAAGCGATTCGATGCCTTCAACTCGATGGGCAAGTCGGAGCGCGACGCGCATGTCGAGCAGCTCAAGGCAACCGAAGGCAGCTTCCGTGGCCAAGCCCTGTTCGATCGGGGCAGCGAGCTGGGCGGCTCGATGGACGACGCCCAGTACGGCAAGTACGAGATCTTCGCCACCGTACCCGAGCCCGTGCTGTTCGAGATCACGATCGAGTACCACCTGTACTCCGACCAAGATTTCTTCACGGGCGTGCCCCCCGGCACCCATATCGAGTTCGCCGGGACGTTGGCCGATCTGCACTACCAAGACACCAGCAAGCCTCGGAAGCTGACCCTCAAGGTCAAGGCCACCAAGGTCGACCGACTCAAGTGACGAGCGCCCTCCGCGTCACGCGTGTGTGCTCGCGGCGCGCCCGCCCTCGTACAACTCCGCCACCGAGGACACAACGGGCGTGTTCGAATCGGTAGGCACTCCCTGGTTCTGGGTCGCGTTCCTGGCCGGCATCGGGGTGTTGCTCGCCATCGACCTCGGCCTGTTTCACCGCACCGCGCGTCCGGTCTCCACCCGCGAGGCCCTGATGTGGTCGGTCATCTGGGTGGTGCTGTCACTGTGCTTCAACGGCGTGGTCTACCTGTCGTTTGGGCAGGAGCGCGCGCTCGAATTCCTCAGCGCCTACGTCATCGAGAAGTCGCTGTCGGTCGACAACCTGTTCGTGTTCATCGTCATCTTCCGCTACATGGACGTCCGCGCGGCGGTCATGCACCGGGTGTTGTTCGCGGGGATCGTGGGCGCACTGGTGCTGCGGGGGTTGTTCATCGTGGTGGGCATCGGGCTCATCGAGACGTTCTCGTGGACGCTGTACATCTTCGGTGGCTTCTTGTTGTTCACGGGCATCCGCCTGTTGTTCACCGATGAGGACGAGGTCGATCCCTCGGGCAACTTCGCGTATCGGCTGGCGCGGCGCATCCTGCCGCTGACCCGGCGCTACCACGGGAGCAAGTTCTTCGTACGCGAGTCGGGGGCGTGGAAGGCCACGCCCTTGCTGATCGTGCTGTTGATGATCGAGACCTCGGACGTCGTGTTCGCGCTCGACTCGATCCCGGCCGTGTTCGGCATCAGCCGCGATCCGTTCATCGTGTTCACGAGCAACGTGTGCGCCGTGCTCGGCCTGCGCGCCATGTTCTTCTTGCTGCAGAACGTGCTCGACAAGTTCGCGTACCTCAAATACGGCCTGGGCCTGGTGCTGGCGTACATCGGCGCGAAGATGCTGGTGGCCGAGGGGCTGATGGGGCTCATCGAGCCATTCCATGTCCCCATCGGCGTGTCGCTGGCGATCGTGGCGGGCCTCATCAGTGGCTCGATGGTGGTGAGCCTGCTGGCGCCGCCGGACCCCACGCACCAGGAAGTGCTCGACAACACCGACGCGGCCTCGCTGATTGCGCAGGTTCCGAGCGACGTGTCGATCACCACCACCTATACCGATGCACCGATGGTCCGGAAGACCAAGCTGCCTCGGGCCGAGCCCCCCTCCCCCGGGCCGGGCCCCGATCCCGAGCCCTAGCGGCCGGTCGCCGCGGCGCCCTCCGCCGTCGGATCCACCGCCTGTCGCGGGTCCGCCGTCCTGCCCTACGCCCAGCGCGTGACGCCGCCACACGCTCGGGAGACGGAGCCAGGCGTGAACGACGGCCGCGACGGAGCCGAGCCGGGCACGCCTTCGACCTCACGGCTCACGCGTCGTTGCCTCGGTCCGTCACCGCCGCACGCGGCGAGCCTCACAGCACGTCGTCGAGCCACACTGCACGTCGCCGAGCCTCACAGCACGTCGCCGAGCCTCACAGCACGTCGTCGAGCCTCACAGCACGTCGTCGAGCCACAGCACGTCGTCGAGCCTCACCGCACGTCGTCGAGCCTCACTGCACGTCGCCGAGCCTCACAGCACGTCGTCGAGCCTCACAGCACGTCGTCGAGCCTCACAGCACGTCGTCGAGCCAGCCGATGATCTCGGCGGTCGTGCGTGGGAACTGATCGAACACGGCCACACCATGAGCCGAGGATCCCTCGATGATCTCCAGCCGGGCCTCGCCGGTCGCCTCGGCCACCATCTGGGTGCAGCTGGCCGCTTGGTCGCCGCCCCCGTCGTTGTCCGCGGCGATGCAGAACAGGTCGTCCAGCGACAGCATCGCGGGCATCCCGGCCAGTGCCATCACCGGGTCCAGCCGTGGCGAGACGGCCACCGCGGCGGCCACTCCGCCTTGGTGTAGCGCCACCACCGAGAGGTTGGCCCCGATGCTCGTGCCCACCACCGCCAGCCGCTGGTCGTCGATCCCAGCGTCAGCGGCCAGCCACTGCACTCCGGCCGCGACATCCTGGGGGGCCTGGTCAGGGTCGTTGAGCAGCGACGACAGCTCGCCTTGCTGCGGATCGGAATCGCCGTGTCCCCGGAGATCGATGGCCAACGCCACGTAGCCCGCGGCGACGAACTCGGTCTGCACGTCGGTCCACTGACCGCGATCGTTGAGGTACTGATGCACCAACAGCACCCCAGGCAGGCAGCTGCCCTCGGCCGGGCGCGCCACGGTGGCCGCAATCGAGGTGCCGTCGGCCGCCACGAGGGTCAAGTCTTCGAGCACGGGCCCACCCCCCGCTGCGACACAGCCGGACGGACCGGTCGAGTCGGCTTCGTCGAGGGTCGTCCCTGCGGCGGTGCTACCGGTCTGGGCGGTACCCGACGTCGAGGGGCCAGTGCTCGGGCTGGCGGACGATGTGGAGCCCACGGCGGCCCCGGTCGAGGCCTGGGCCGACGGCGGATCGTCCTCGTCGCCGCAGCCCCCCAACCCCAACGAACAAGCGACGACGATGGTGAATGTGCGCATCATGGAGCTTCCAGCCGGGCAACGGAGCGGAGGGCCTGTGGGTTACGGCATCCACTTGTCGACCAGCGGGACGTCGTAGGCCGCGATCGCAGCAAAGACCCCTTCGAGATCGGTCGCATCGGCGATCAGGGCGCGATTTTCAGCCCGCAGCAGACCATGCTCGACGGCGCTGTCGAGGAACCGAAGCAGCTCGGTCCAGTAGCCCGCCACGTCGAACATGACGATCGGCTTGCGGTGCTTGCCCAGCTGCCCCCAGGTCGCCACCTCGATGAGCTCTTCGAGGGTGCCGAATCCACCGGGCAGGGCCACGAACGCGTCGGCCAACTCGAACATCCGCTGCTTGCGTTCGTGCATGGAGCCGACCTCCTCGAGCCGGGTGAGTCCCTCGTGCCCCACCTCCCGGACCCGAAGCCCCGTGGGGATCACCCCCGTGACCTCGCCGCCCGCAGCCAGCGTCGCGTTGGCCACCTCGCCCATCAGCCCCACGTTGCCGCCGCCGTAGATGAGGGTGATGCCCTCGGCCCCAAGCCGCTGTCCCAGCGCCCGGGCGGCCTCGCGATAGGCGGGATCGTTGCCCGACGACGAACCGCAGTACACACAAAGCGACGACACGGTGCTCACCAG
>JAHZJA010000076.1 GCA_022601155.1 Deltaproteobacteria bacterium
ATGATCTGCTTGTACAGCTGAGGGCTCTGGGCGAGATACGCAGTGCGATCGAAGTACGACAGCGAGAACACGTTGGCTCCCCCCTCCGTGGCCGCACCCACGATGCGTGGGGTGTGGATCTCCGTGAAGCCCTCGCTGCGCAGCGTGGCCCGAAACGCATGGGTGGCCCCGGCCGCCAGCCGCAGCATCGCGCGCCGCGATGGCTCGCGAAGCACCGTGGGCGCATGGTCCAGCCGCGTGGGGAGCCGGGCCCGCTCACCAGCCGGACCGCGGGGAACGGGCAACGGCTCGCCAATGGGCACCAGCACCTCGATCTGGGGCTCGACCAGCTCGTGGCCACCGGGAGCGCGAGGGTTGGCCACGACCCGCCCCCGCACGCGGACCACCGACTCTGGGCCCGCTCGTTGTTCCTGCAGTGGCTGCACCGCACCCGGTGAAGCCACCACCTGAACGGTGCCCCAGCCGTCGCGGAGCACCACGAAAGCCACCTTGCCCAGCTGTCGGACAGTGTGGATCCAGCCTGCGACCTCGATTGTCGCGCCGACGTGCTCCCGCACGGAAACCGTGCGGATTCTGTTTTCGTTCATCGTCTCGTTCGTTTCAGCGGACCCGGGTGCTTCGCCTAAGGGGGCGAGCGCCGACCGGGTCCGATGAAATCAGGCGCGCCCCCTCCGATCGTCAGCGTCGTCGTCGCGATCCATCGTCTCGACTCCTTTGGAGGGCGCCATTGCTCGATCAGCGTATCAGCCACGAAGCGTCCGTCAAGCGCCGCAAGACCACGACATCGTCTGGGCGGCGAACCCGTTTCGCCCCGACACGCCTGACTCACGCGTGGGCGGGGCCGGCCACCCTCCATGCAAGCTCCCGGACTCGACGCCGATGCAAGCTCGCGCGCGAGCGACCCGCGAGCCCGAGCCGTCGACCGACACCCGCCGAAGACGGCTCCAGGCGGGCATCGGACCCGGGACCGGGCGTCATTGGTGACGCTCGAAGTCCATGACACCCCGGCCCCGGATGCTGCCGTGCCCAGCCCGGCCACGAGCAAGGGGCTCGGGAACACGGACGAACCATCGTCGAGCCACATCTGGACGGCACCGCCCAGCCCCCACCCCTCGACCTGAAATCCACTTGTCGGGTGATGGTCTCGCTATCGGCACTGCGCACCGTCTCGCCACGCGAGACCCCACGGTGCCGCACTTGGACGACGTCGTGGCGGCCCGAGTCTGGGCGTCGTGTCGCCCCGCTCGGGATGACGCCCCTCCCAAGACCGCCCTGCCGCCCACGAGTCCGCCATCGCGCGCGCGATGGGAATGCGGTGGCGCTCGCGCCAAGACACCCCCACAATCGGGTGTGTCTTGGATCGCCACCATCGAAGAGTGGGGAGTGTTCCTCATCGCCGCGATCGCGATCGGTATTCCCATCGCGCACGCGCGGCTGCTGTCGTGGCGCGGACCAAACCGTTCATCGCTCGACCGGCTCGACCGCGATGAACAGTGGGTGCTCCTCGTGTCGCGCACGGATTTTCGTCGTCTGGTCGCCGATGGCGACGCCCGGTCGCTGACCCTGCCGCGTCGCTTCATCGGGGACATGCGCTCCATTTCCAGCGGTGCGTTGGTCTCGAGCGCGGCCGTGTTCGTGGGACTGGGGGTCTGGGCGGGCTCCACGACCTTGCTCGGTATCGCGGGCATCACCGTGTCGTTGTACGGGTGGATGTTGGTCTCATCCCACCGACGAATGCTGGCCGCTCGGGTCAACACGATCCACGTCGAGCGACTCACGGCGCCAACGTTCGGGGACTCCGCCAGCGCCAACCCGAGCTCCGGATCCGGCAGTGGCTACGGGGTTCGATGGAGCTGCTGCGCCGCGCTCATGCAGCGAGGCCCCGTGGAGCTGATGGTCCTGGAGATCGCCGGGGAACCGGCCGGGGAGGCTATCGCCATGCGACCCACCGGCGCCGAGGCGTCCTGATCACCGCAATTCCGGCCGGCGCCACCACCGGTACACGACAGCGTCCCGCCACCCCGAGGAGCAATCGGAGCCTCAGCCACCGCAGCAGCGTTCAGCCGCCTCTGCGATACTTGAATGGAATCGCCGAAGGTCGTCACTACCCACTCGTGGTGGAGACCAAGGTGCACACGTCGACGGTAGGCAACGGGCTGCGCAAGGCCCCCATGCGGCGCGTATCGGGTCGCCGTCGGGCCGGGTGGCGGTGTGGGGCCGGCATGGGGTTGCTCGTGGGCTGCACCAGTCCCAACGCCGCGTTCGAGTTGGGCACGAGCGGCCAGACCGCACAGGAGACGACGGAGGCGTCCAGCCACTCGCCGATCACCTCAGCCGATACGCCGCAGACGACCTCGGGAGGCGACAGCACGGGACTCACCGCGGGTGCAGACCGCGGCTCCAGCACCGGGCTTGCCCCATGCCTGTCGCCGCCCATTGAGCCGCAAGACTACCCGCGCTGCAACGAGGGCATGTGCGACGGGGCCGACTGCATCGAGTTTCAGCCGCCGGGACCGGTCGAGTTCGTGATGTCGGCGTGCGCGGTCAGCTGTGTCGAGGACTGCGACTGCCCGGCACCGCCACGAGGCCAGGCTCAACCTCGCTGCGACGCCGGCTCCTGCGTGCTCGGCTGCGCGGATGGGCGTGCATGCCCAGGGAGCATGGTGTGTGCCGACGACCTGTGCCTGCGCGTCGATGCCTATGGGCAGTGCGACGACTCGTGCCTCTCCGGGTTTTGCTTTGGGTTCGGCGACGCTCGAGGCAGATTCACCGACTGGGTCTGCCCCGCCGTCGACTGCCTCACCGCAGGGATGCCCGACGATGCGCTGTGCCCCCCTCCGCCCGATGGCAACGCCGTGCCCCGGTGCTTCGAGCCACAGTTCCCCGTCGACCTCCAGGGCACGGGCTGGTGCGTGCTGTCGTGCGAGGCGGGCGAGACCTGCCCCGAGGGGACCCACTGCGTCCAAGGCGATTGCGTACACCCCCTGTGACGCCACCAAGACGGCACCCAGCCGCGCACTGCCACCGGGGGTAGGCTGCCTACGCCCGCTTTGGGCCGTGGTGCTCAGGCCCGCGTCGCGCCGGACAGCTCCAGCACCCCGTCTTCGATCCGTCCGTAGCGGATCAGGAAGATATCCAACAAGTAGTTCTGGAACAGCTTCCAGGGGGCCTTGTCGCCCTGCTGCGGCAGGTGTGGCAGCGCGCGTTGGATGTAGCCCGAGCTGAAGTCGACAAAGGGCGCCGTGCTGACCGAGGCGTCGTGGCGACGGGGCACCGCGATCCGCTGACCGTGCGCGCTCATGTGATTGAGCAGACGGCACAGGTACTCACTGGTGAGGTCGGCCTTGA
>JAHZJA010000875.1 GCA_022601155.1 Deltaproteobacteria bacterium
ACAACGCCGTCAGCGGCAGCTGCCTGGCGAGGCTGCGCTTCGAAGGCGCATCGGGTCATGCGTCGAGGAGCGAAAACACTGCCACAGCGGTCGGGGGCGGTGTTATGGCGCGTGGAAAACCGCCAAAGTCGAGGCTAGAGTCCGCCGCAATGGCTTGGATCGGCACCATCGAACCCAAAGACGCAACCGGGGCGCTCGCGACTCTGTACGAGGCGATCGGCTCCGCGCGGCAAGGCGTCGCCGAGATCCATCGGGTGCAGTCGCTCAACCCTCGGGCGATGCGGGCTCACCTCGACCTGTACAAGGCCGTGCTCTTTGCGAACTCGCCGCTACCCCGGATCGCGCGCGAGCGGATCGCCGTGGTCGTCTCGGCGGCCAACGAGTGTCCCTACTGCATCAGTCATCACGCCGAGGCGCTCGCTCAACTGGGGGATGATCCCCAGATCCACGAGGCACTGGCACGAGGGGAAGTTCCCGAGGCGGTGGGTCCTCAGCAGGCCGCGTTGTTGCGTTGGGCACATCGCAGCACGGTCGCTCCCGCCGAGGTCACCGAAGGCGATATCGCCCTCGTGCGCGCCCAAGGCTGGGATGATCGGTGCATCTTGGATGCGTCGTTGGTGATTGCGTACTTCAACTTCGTCAATCGGTTGGTGCTCACGCTCGGTGTGCACATCGAAGAGGGCTTCGCACAGATGTGCGGCGACGACCCGTCGGTTTCGGAGTGAGGTCCACGCGGTGGACCGCGGTGTTTGGGCGCCGCTCCCTCGACATGGTGAAGGGGGAGAGGTGGCCTAGCTGAGCATGCGGCCGCGGAGTGATGTCCCGACGGTCTGCGGGTAACCCAGCAGGCTGACAACGGCGTTGGTGAGGTGACGGACGATGCGTAGTGTGTTCATTTCGGTGTGCGCTCCTTGTGCGCAGGGGAGACCATGGCTGGGGCCAAATGATTGCCGAGTTGGCGATCGCAAATCTCACCTCGCGCCGCGAAACCTCGCCAATCGAGCCACAGGGGCAGCCGGTGGCCCGATCTCGATCTTCCCGTATTTCCGCGAATTTTCGCCGGGGGATACCTACGTGTCGGTATTTCCACCCAATGGGGCGTCGGGCTGCGAGCGTGACTCGCTGGCGGACCCGTCCGCCGGTTGGCCCTCGGGCAGCGCGGATGGACCTCCCGTTGGCAGAGCCACAGGGTCGGGGCCGGCTGCAGGCAGAGCCTTGCGCGCGGTGGCGATCGCCTCGGCCAGGGCCTCGTGCTCGGACGAACCGATGAACGTGACCTTCTTGCGTCCCTTGGCGTTGCGCCACACCACCCGCACGGCCCGACCCTTGTCGCCGGGCATGCTGTAGATCCACTCGCCGTGGAGGTTTCGCCGGATGCCCCACCCGCCGAACTTGGTCCAGTGATAGCGGGTGGCCTTGGCCGACTCGATGGCCGCGACAGGGATCGTCGGTCCGATCAAGCCGTACTGCACGTTGACGTTGCCCTCGGAGACGGTGACCCGGAGCACCGCAAACAGCATCCACGCCAGCGCGACGATGGGCAGCCCGATGGCCGCGCCCAACAGGGCCCCCGACTGTCCCGCGAACACGGGAAGCAGCACCGACAGTGCAGCCGCGCCGAAGATCGCGTGCAGAAACCAGGGGGCGCGCTGCTTGGCCCGGTGCAGCACCAAGCCCTCGCCCTTCATGTACTCACGCTCGTAGGCGTCGGGCGTGTTGCCGGCGTCGCTCTTGGCGAGCGCGCGTGAGGGCTCGGAATCCTCCATGGGACCGTCTGAGACTCGCGAGCGTACGAGATCTCGGCGGTGCCGTCTCCGTTATCTCGGCGGGAGCGCGAATTCCCAGCAGTCGCGACACAGAGGCGCGACATTGCCGAGCAGCTGCTCGACGTCGTCCCAGTGCTCCGACCCCCAGGGAACGCGGCCCGGGAGGTTGTTGCGAACCTCCGGGGGGTCGGACACGCCCGGTGCCGAGTAGCGGAACGGATTGCTCTGCACGTACTGGACGTTGCCGACCATGTTCGCGCGCAGCTGCTCCACGTGGTGGGTCATCGTGGAGGGGTCGCACGATCGGTCGATCAGCGACTGTGCCAGCAGGTGGAAGTCATCCCATACCGAGTTGGCGAATCGCACGACGCAGTCGACCGCGTCGGCCAGGCGAATTCGCTCCAGCTGGGCGTTGTTCTCGACGATGTTGCACAGCAGATTGAACTGGGTCTCGCCGCGCTCCCGAAAGTAGGAGTACAGGTCGTTGGTGGCGGTCAGGTGTAGCCACGTCAGGGCCTGCAGCGTGGCCAGGTGGGAAGCGAGGCCCGGCTCGGACATCGGATACGAGCCGGCCGCGAGCCCCGACATCACCGTGATCATCGAGCCACCCAGGTCCATCGCGCGCGCACGCAGGAAGTACTCCACGGGGAGCAGCACGCGCTTCTTGGACAGGTAGGTGTTGATCGCTCGCCCGTAGATGAAGGTGGAGACTTCTCGGCGATAGTCTCGCCACCACGTGTCGCTGGGCCGATGCAGGTAGGCCAACGCAGCCGCTCGTCGGGCGATGAGCACGGCGTCGTTGAACTGCGACGAACCGTGGTTGGGCGGCTCGGCCTCGGTCGACTCGCGGTGATCGATGGCCTCGACGAGCGTCTCTTGGCTCGCGAGGATCCCGGCCAGATCGAGGTCCGAGACCTTCGACTCCCAGCCATCGACGAGGTCGTCGATGAGGAAGGCGCTGACACACCAGGCGCTGAGCGCTTGCGCGCGCTCCTGAGAGATCGGCTGCAGCGAGAACTGAGGCCACGACGCGATGGTGCGGTAGTAGCCGGAGTGGCGCTGCTCGTAGCTCTCGTCGACGATCTTCGCCACGATGGGATCGTCGACGAACGGCGGCCGGGCGGCCGTCGGGGTGACCTTGATGTCGCGGACGGTGGCGGGATCGCTACATCCGGGGGTCGGCACCAGCTTGGACGCCCAAAAATCCCAGGCGGCCCGGGGCACGCGGTCGAAGAATCGAGGAGATTCCGCGTATGCGCTCACGGTCCGCAGCCGTCCACCGGCGACGCCAATCTGCACATGCATATCTCCTGACTCCATTTGCATCGTGTCCTCGACGTCAGGCGGTCTTGCCTGCGCAGTTCCGCCCAGGCGGATGCCCAGGCGAACGGTGAACAGTGATGTGGAGGGTGATGAGCATGGCGCGATGGGTGTGTCGGAGCCCTCTCGATGCGGTCCGATGAGCGAAAAGGACCGTCCGTCGGCTCAGCCTCGTGCCCCGCGACGCAGCCGTTGTCGTCGGTGCGCATTTTTGAAATGCGCAGGTGCGGAGTAGCGGAGGCGGAGGAAATACGCGGGTGGATGGACTCTCCCGATGGCCGATGACGTACACCATCACGGCGCTCGCGGTTTTGGTATCGGGGTCTCCATGATCACTCAACGCATTTTGGGCCGTTGCATCGTGGGGGAATGCAGCGGAGTGGCCGGGCTCTGTGGTTGACGCCCGAAACGACTCCGGCCGACGTGACCCTCGGTGTCGGAGAAACCAGTTGGTTTGATCGTCGCGTCGCGTGTCGTGCGCGACGGTCGAGACGATTTCGGGCAGATTGCTTGGCCGCTCAATCGACCACGTGGACATCGGGAAAGCACCCGCAGGCTGCTTTCTCTCGGCCGCGCTCCAACCCTGCTACATTCGTCGATGTGGCCACACGGCGCGCGGTGTTCGCGTAGACGGTGGCACGCCGCGGGCTCCTCCGATGACGTTCTCCACCTCAGTGCACGCGCCAGCCGACTACGACGCGGACATACTCGGGAGTACTCAGCGGTGCCTGTGGGGCCATGCAGTACGTGGCTGTAGTCGGGGCCAAATCATTCCGCGTTGGGTGCGTTCGCCACGGTGACCGACATGACTGATAGCCCGCCATCCGAAGTCACCATCCTCGAGCCGCGCATGGTGAGCGTCGCGTTTCATGGGTTGTTCGATGCCGACGACGCCGACAATGTGATGCGCCAGATCGAGGCGGCCGTAGAGCACGAGCCGTTCTTCATGTTCGAAGCGGTGATGTCCGACATCACCAAGGCCACGCCCGAAGCTCGACGGCTGGCGGCCGAGCGATTCAGGCGACTGCCCAAGCGAGCGATCGCCGTGGTGGGTGGGAGCTTCGGCCAGCGGATGGTGGCCAAGCTGACCATTCGAGCCATCGCGTGGCTCGACAAAGCCAACAGCGAGACGGCGTACTTCCCCGAGAGCGAGGACGCCCGAGCTTGGCTGCGCGGGTACGCCGAGCGTCACGGCTCCACGCTCTGAGTCTTGCTGACGAGTCGCGCTCGTCGGCCACCGTCGTGCGACCTCGGGTCGCGGTCGTTCACTGTCCGACAGGGTCGGGCATCGCACATCATCAACTTTTGGATGATGGATCGTGCCG
>JAHZJA010000077.1 GCA_022601155.1 Deltaproteobacteria bacterium
CACCGTGAGGGCCGACACGCGGCGTTTGCGGCCCAGCGGCGGCAGCAACCGGGTTTGGCCGACTTGCCCATCACGGGCAGGCTCTCCAAACTGATGCCATCACCCGGGACGCACCCCGGGTCAGGATCAGCAACCTCGTGGTGAACGTCCTCCTCTGTTCCTTCTTCGCGATGAGCGGCGGCCTGCTGACGGCAGGCCTTGCCGCTGGCGACCTCCGTCGCGCGGGGATCTTCGTCATTTGCATGATCCTCGCGATCGGCGTGCACGAGTTCTCCCACGCGTACGCGGCCCATCGTCTGGGCGATCCCACGCCCGAGGGGCAGGGGCGGCTGACGCTCAACCCCATCGCCCACATGGATCCCATCGGCACCTTGGCGCTGCCGCTGATCCTGGGCCTGGGAATCCTGGGCAAGGGCTTCATCTTCGGCTGGGGCCGGCCGGTGCAGACCAATCCCCGCCACTACACCCGCAAGGTCACCATGCGGTCGGGGATGGCCTTGGTCGCGTTCGCGGGACCGCTGTCCAACCTCCTGCTCGCCATCATCTCGCTGGGCGTGGTGTTTGGGCTGTCGGCCGCAGGGGTCATCTCGGGTCAGGCGTTGCTCATCGATGTGGCGAGCAACAAGGCGTTCGAGAACCCGCTCACCGCCTTCTACTACCTCAACATCCTGCTGTTCGCGTTCAACCTGCTGCCCTTCCATCCGCTCGATGGGGGCAAGGTCCTCGCGTGGCTGCTGGGGTCGAAGTACCAGCACATCGACGACTTCCTGATGCGCTACGGCTTCATGATCGTCTTGGTCCTGGTGTTTGCGCTGCCCGGGGCCATCAACACGCTGATCGGTCCGTTCTTCGCCGCGGGCAACTGGGCGCTCGCCGCCGTTCTGTAAGCTCGCAGCTGTTGCGGCCCGCGCCATGAGCGAAGTTTCCGAGCCCGCTGCGGCGGATGGCGAGACGTCGTCGCCCGATCCGTCGGCGACCACGCCGCCCGCGTCGACCGCTGGTCCGGCGCCAGTCGGCCCGTCGCTCGCGGTCGATGTCGATGTCGATGCCGCAGGGCGGGTGTGCGAGGTGGCGCTCGAGGAGTTCGAGGGCCCGCTCGACCTGCTGCTGCACCTGGTGCGGCGTCACGAGCTGGACATCCTCGACATCCCGATCTCGTTCGTCTGCGAGAAGTACCTCGAGTACATCGAGTTCATGCGCGCGCTCGACCTCGAGGTCGCGGGCGACTACCTGGTGATGGCGGCGACGCTCGCGTACCTCAAGAGCCGCGAGCTGGTGCCGCAGCACGACGAGCTGGTCCCCGATGGCGAGTCCGAGGAGGGTCCCGATCCGCGCGAGCAGCTCATCGCACGGCTGCTCGAGTATCAGACCTTCAAGGAAGCCGCGCTGCGTCTCGATGCGCGCCCCATGGCCGGCCGCGACACGTTTGCGCGTGGTCAGGAGGTCGAGCTGCCGCCCGTCGACTCCGGGCTGGCTCCGATCACGCTGTTTCGGCTCGCGGATGCCTACCAGCGGGTGCTCGAGCGCGCACGGATTCACAAGAGCCACGAGGTCGTCATGGAGACGATCTCGGTGGCCGGCCGCATGGAGCAGCTGACGAGCATCCTCATCGGTCGCCCCCGGATCGAGTTCGAGGCGTTGTTCCTCGAGCGCACGTGGAGCAGCGAGGGCGAGCTGCGTTCGATGCTCGTCGTCACCCTCATGTCCGTGCTCGAGCTGGTGCGGATGGGCGTCATCTCCGTGCACCAGCCGGTCGGGGCCGAGACCATCGTCGTCGAGCGGGTGGCCTCCGAGGAGGAGACCCGTGAAGCCCTGCGCGGGTACGACGAGACCATCAGCTTTGGCGATGGCAAGGCCAGCGAGGGGCCCGAGGATGAGTCTGGTGACGTGTCCGAGGGGGAGCGTGTGGTTCCGGACATCGAGGCCCCGCCGGTCGACGCACAGACCTCCGAGCTCGACGCCGAAGAGTGGGCGGCCGACGACGAGGAGTCGAACATCGCGTGGGCCGAGCCGGCATCGAACGACGAGGGGGAGGCGCGGCCGGTCACCGAGGATGCGGCGCCGATGACCGACTCGGTGGAATCGATGGCCGATGCGCTCGAGTCGTTGATCGCACGACAGGACGCGGCGGAATCGGCGGATGCGTCGGATGCGGGTGACGATGAGGCGGGGTTCGATTCGGAGACATTGCAGACCGAGTTCGCGGCTGGGATCGAGGAGTCGGCGGATGAGCTGACTGGGGATGAGCTGGCTGGGGAGGTCCCGTGGGCGACGGTGGGCTCGGAGGATGATGTCTCCTCCGAGTCAGGGGCGTCGTCAACGGCAGTCGAGGAGCTGTCGGCTGGACTGGGGGAGGGGACGGGGGAGGCCGAGGGCTCTTCTGCCGCGCCCGAGACCCCAGCCGGGGACCGCTCCGACGAGCCCTGGGCCGGGACGGATGAGGCCGAGCCACGGTTGGCCGCGCCGCTCGAAGGCACGGCGGACTCCGCGGGCCACGGTGCACAGGCGCAAGCACCCACGACGGTGGAGTCGGACGAGCCGAGCGAAGCGATGGCGGAGCCCTCGGGGCTGTCGGCCGAGCCGGCACAAGCCGCAACGGTGGAGTCGGACGAGCCGAGCGAAGGGACGGCGGAGCCCCCGGGGCGGTCAGGCGAGCCGGAACAAGCGACAACGGTGGAGTCGGACGAGCCGAGCGAAGCGACGGTCGAGCCCTCGGGGCTGTCGGCCGAGCCGGAACAGGCCGCAACGGTGGAGCAAGTCGCATCGGTGGAGTCGGACAGGCCGAGCGAAGGGACGACGGAACCCTCGGCGCGGTCAGGTGATCCGGAACAAGCCGCAACGGTGGAGTCGGACGAGCCGAGCGAAGGGACGGCGGAGCCCTCGGGGCTGTCGGCCGAGCCGGAACAAGCCGCAACGG
>JAHZJA010000876.1 GCA_022601155.1 Deltaproteobacteria bacterium
CGAGCGGGCGGCGGCGAACCACTCGGCCGCGGCCTCGTAGTCCTCGTGTTCGACCGCCTCGAGCGCGCGCAGCAGCTGAGCGCCAGCCCGAGCATCGCCGACCAGTGTGGGGTCATCGAGCAGCTCATCGAGCAGTGCGCGCGCTGTCTGATGGTCCCGGCGTTCACGGGCAATGATGGCCGCGCGTCCTGGTCCTTGCTCAAACCACAGCGCCCGGCCATCGCTCGGTGGCGCGACCTCGGCCGCCCCCCGCTCCGGCGGTTGCTCGGGCGCCGATGCAGGCTCGACCGGAGGTGCCGCCACCGCGGCGGGCAGGGGCGGTGTCGCGCCGTCGGCTCTGCACCCGCCCAGACCCGCCAACAACACCATACCGGCCGCACACCGCCATCGCGCACGTGCAGGACCGATTCCACCGACGCGTTTCACGATGGACCCCCGGGTCGTCACACCAGCCGCGTGGGCTCGTTTTCGGGGTCGAAGATCTCGACGCGGTTCTTCCCGCTGCGCTTGGCCAGGTACAGCGCCGCATCGGTCGCCTCGATCAGCGCCTCGGCCTTGGGCTCGACCAGCATCCCCAGGTCGGCCACACCCACCGAGACGGTGACCTCGAAGGCATTGCCGTCCACCTCGAATGGCTTGCCCCCCACCGTCTCCATGATCCGGTAGGCGGCACGCGCAGCGCGAATCGCATCGACGTCGCGACATATCAGCGCGAACTCCTCTCCGCCGTAGCGCGCAAAGATGTCCTCGCTGCGGGTCGTGCCCTGCACGCGATGCGCGAGCGCCGACAGCACCTGGTCACCCACGGGGTGGCCATGCTCGTCGTTGATCGCCTTGAAGTCGTCGACGTCGAAGATGACCAGCGAGAGCGGTTTGCCGTGCCGTAGGGCAAAGGCCACGTCGCTCTCGAGCCGATTGGAGAAGTACCCACGATTGAAGATCCCCGTGAGCCTGTCGCGCAGCGCCGATTCGTACAGGTTGCGCTGGAAGTCCTCGTCGATGTCGTCGTGGTAGGTGAACTTGAGGACGCTCGACGCTCCGATCTGGATCTTGTCGCCCTCCAGGAGCTTGTAGCGATCGACCTTGCTCCCATTGGCGTAGGTCCCGTTGGTGGAGCCCGCGTCGCTGAGCAAATAGTCGCCATCCTCCATCTCGACGACGGCATGGGTGCGCGATATTCCCTCGTCGTTGATTCGAACGTCGGTTTGGAGGCCGCGGCCTATCGTGGTTCGATCGCCCTTGAGCGGAAACATCTCGCCCATGCGGTCGCCAGACAACACCACGACGAAGGCTCTCTTCTTGCCGCCGCGGATCCGCTCCACCGCATCGGGCTCCAGCCGAATCGTCGATTTCGACATCGTCGAGTCGTGATCCTAGCAGGACCGCGCGGCCATCGCCACGGCCACGCGTTGACGGGCACCGATGGTCATCCGGCCCCCATCGCAGGCCCGCCGCCCTTCGGGGTCCGGTTGCTGGTGGTAAGCAAGACCCTCAGATCGTATAGTCGCGGCCCGACGAGCCGTGCGCACCCAAATTCGACACCGTCGTTGCCTGTCAGCACGCGGAGGCGTCCGCCGATTTGGTGGCGACATCGCAGCTGGTCTGGCCCTCGTAGTGACCCTCGCGCCGCTTGGGGCGGCCGCCGGCCCGGCCGACGACCCCCTCCCGGCCGTCACCGATGATCCTCCCGTGGCCGACCCGCCCAAGGGCAACCCTGGGGTCGACCAAGCGATGGCCGCGTACCAACGGGGCCGCCAAAACTACAACCTCGCGCAGTACGAAGCGGCGCTGTCCGACTTTCAAGAGGCCGCCAGCCTCTACGCCTCGCCCGATTTCCAGTACAACATCGGGCTTTGCTACGAGCAGCTGGGCAAGTACGACGACGCCATTCGGGCGTTCGTCACGTACCTCAAGACCAAGCCCGACGCCGAGGACCGTCCCAACGTCGAAAACCGGATCCGGGAGCTCCAGCGCGATCTGGAGCGGCAAGAGCGCAATGGAACGGGCGGCACCGTGGTCACCCCGCCTCCCCCGCTCGAAGACTCACCGCCTCCCGAGGACGAAGAGGCGCCCACATCCCCAGGGCGCGGCCTCATCATCGCCGGAGCCGCGCTGGCGGGCGTGGGTGGCGTCGTGGCACTGGGCGGCGGCATCGCGTTTGGTGTGCTCGCGCGCAACCGCGGCGACGCGGTCAACGGCGTCCAGTTCGGTGGCAACCCCGACGACCTGACGTTTTCTCAGGCCGAAGCGCTCGACGCCGAGGGGCGCCGTTTCGAGGCGATCCAGATCGGCATGGTCGCTGCGGGCGCGGCGGTGGCCGTCACAGGCGCCGTGTTGCTGGCCGTGGGCCTGCGCAAGCGCAATTCCGCCAAGAACCCGGCCCCCAGCGCATGGATCGCTCCAGGCATGGCCGGTCTCGCGTTGACGGGTAGGTTTTAGATGTCGATGTCGCTCCACACTGTGTCGCCTCGGGTCGCTGCGTTGTCCTTCGTCGGAGCCTGCACCCTGATGGTGGGCGGCTGTTACACGGTCGAGTTCGATCCCACCGTGGGCGGTGCATTCCGCTGCAACCTCGAGGACGAAGAGATCGACTCGAGCTGCCCGTCGGGCATGAGCTGCGTCAACGACCACTGTGAAGACGAAGAGGCGCTGCCGTCGCTGGCCGTGCTGTCGCCCGAAGACCAGCTGGTGCTCGAGACCTCCGCCACCGTCCAGGGCGGGGCCGACCCCTTTGCGCTTTCGATCCGGGTACAGGGCTCGCTGACGCTGGTCAGCGCCACCTCGGGTGCCGAGCACGTGTTCGGCGAGGGACACGTCGCCGTGTTCATCGACAACGAAGAGCAGGCCATCATCGACGAGGGCGGCATCAGCTCGTCCACCCCGGTCGAGATCGAGATCACCAACAACGTGCCCGGCCCCCACCGCATCGCGCTGCAGGCCCGGCGCAACGACGGGGTCGACTACGACAACGAGGGTGCCTTCGCCACCCGGTTGTTCTGGCTGGAGAACGAGCTCGAGGTGGGTCTTCGGCCGTTCGTCGCGATCAAGTCGCCGTGGCCCCATACGGCGTTCAGCACCGACGACGAGGACATCGAGGTCGAGCTGATCACGCGCAACTTCACGCTGGTCCCGCCCAACACCATGCAAGCCGATTCGACCGGCCACTCGCACATCTACTACGACACGCCGTGGCCTGATTGCGTGCTCCAGCCCGACGGCTGCGACAAAGACTACTTGGGCGTCGTGGGAGCAGACGGCAACCGCACGCAGTTCACCGCGCCCGCCTCGGGTGACGAGACGGCCACGATCACGGCCGTGCTCCGGCACGTGGACCACTTCCCGTACGGCTTCCCGTTCGAGTGCGACCCGGCGACAGAGGTCAATCTGTGCCAGCCGATCTTCGACGAGGTCACGATCAATCGCACCAGCCGCTGAGCGAGCGTTGCTCGGCGCGGCGGTGACGGGCGATCGGTCGTACTCGGCTGCGGCGTGACCCCAGCGATGGGCCACGCCGTCGGGGTGCGGTCAGTCGGCGATCTCGCCGGCCATCGCTCGCACCGCACGGTCGCCCACCCAGCGGGCGATCCCTCGCAGCGGCAGCGCGGCGTCGCCGAGACCCTCGGTCAGGCTCTCGCACTCGCGCACCAACACCTCCACCCGCGCCAGTGCGGCCTTGCGGAGCGCGGGCTGATCGTCGTCGAGCACATCGTCGGCGTGCTGAAACGCGATGCCGAAGGCCAGGCCGAACCGTCGCAGCTTCGCCACGGTCTCGTCGTCGGCCCCGGCCATCAGCGCGCCCATGGCCCCGCCAGACTGGTACAGGCCCCCGGTCTTGAGCGCATGCAGGTGCTCGAGCCGCTCGAGGTCGCGGATGTCCTGCCCGTCGTGAAGGTCGACGGCTTGGCCACCCACCATGCCCTCGATCCCCGAGCGCAGCGCCAGCTCGAGCATCGCCTCGAACGGTCGCCCCTCGGACCCGCGCGCGCCTTCGAACGCGCCGAAGGCCAGGGTCAGCAGCCCATCCCCAGCGAGGATCGCCGCGGGCTCGCCAAACGCCACGTGCACCGTGGGTCGGCCGCGCCGCTCCTGGTCGTCATCCATCGAGGGCAGATCGTCGTGCACCAGCGAGTACGCGTGCACCAGCTCTACCGCACACGCCGCGGGCATCGCTTGCGCGGCCGAGCCGCCCACGGCCTCGCACGCCGCGATCGTCAGCAACGGGCGCATTCGCTTGCCGCCCCCGAGCACCGCATAGCGCATCGCCTCGCGCAGGCGCAGGGGATCGTCTCCGCTGGCGGGCAGCGCCAGCAAGGTGTCCAGGGCCCGGTCGACCTGGGCTCGCCGATCCTCGAAGTACGCCAACAACTCAGTCTCGTTCATGGGGATTCCTCGTTCGCAAACGGGACGGTCTCGTCGCGATCGGCCAGGAGCTGCTCGACACGTTGTTCTACGGCATCGAGCATGGTGCTGCCGCGACGCGCCAGCTTCACGCCGTCCTCGAAGCGCCTCAACGCGTCTTCGAGCGGCAGATCGCCCGACTCCAGCTGCACCACGACCTCTTCCAGCCCGTCGAGGATCTCGTCGATCCCTCGATCATCACTGGCTTCGGCCGCCGGTGCGGCGCCTTTGTTGCTCGCCGTGCCCTTCTTGGTCCGCGCCACGAGCGGCGGAGTATAGGGATGGGCTCGCGGACACGGCAAACCGTGATCGCTCCAGTTGCGGGAGTCCCGCTTGCGGCGAGGCGGGGTGCGAGATACGGTGCCCACAATGGACCCTCAACAGCGCGAGGAAGGCGAAATCGAAGGCCTCATGGGCCAGTTTCGGGCCTACCTCACCAAGAAGGGTCTCAAGTCCACCCGGCAGCG
>JAHZJA010000877.1 GCA_022601155.1 Deltaproteobacteria bacterium
CTTCGATGAGTCACTGCGGTACGTGGTCTGCCACCGCCGCGAGTGCAGCCAGTTGTTCTTCATCTGCCGTTGCTGCGACTGCGGCCATCGGTACTGCGGCCGCAAGGGCAGCCGATTGATGCGCGAGGCCTCGCTGCGTCGGGCGCGACGACGACACCGTGACAGCCCGGAGGGGCGCGACGATCACCGCGACCGCCAGCGCGAGTATCGGCGGCGTCGGGCAGCGCGCGTGGTGGATCACGGTGCCAACAATTTGCCTTCGGCCGTGTTGTCGCCGGAGAAGAAGCGCAGGATATGCCGAGCGCGGTACGTCCTCGCCCTGGCACGTCTGACGTCCCACGCCGTCAGCGGCAACGCTGATGGCGATGCATGAGCAGATCGAGCCACTGAGGGCGAGGATCGATGAGGTGGCACGCGGCGCGGGTGGGCGCCGGGTTTTCACTGCGGCGAGGACGTACCTGAGGCCCGACAACCCAACCCTCACCAGGTGAGGTAGGAGGCCTGCGGTCGGAGGCCGAGCGGCGGCGGGATGTCCGATGCGGTGCCGAGTCGTACGCCCTCGACGTCTTCGGCGATCGTTGTCTCTATGTCAGCCAACCCGCGGAGGCCGGCTTCCCCACGGGTACAGACCCGCCGCCCGAAGATTTTCCCTCAAGACCTTCCGGCTGATCCCAAGCATCCGGGCGGCCGCAGCAATACTCCCTCGGCACCGCGTCATTGCCAAGCACACCGCCGCCCGCTTGGCTTCGCGTCGCACGTCATCCATCGCAGGGGGTCCGGCCGCGAACAAGTAGATGCCGCACAGTGTCCATGCCAACCAGCCCTCCGCGTCCACGTCACGAAAGAGGATCGCGGGTCCCTGTTGGCGGCGGTACATCGCGGCGGCAACGCCCGACGCGCCGTCACGGCCATGGAGATCGAGCCATCGACGAATGGCGGTGGCGACCTGGTCCAGGTTGATGTCACGCAGGGCGAGGCCGGGCGGCGGGACGCGTGGTGCCGCGGCCTCGTCGAGGGTCGGTCGTTCCGCGCGCCTATCAGTGTTGTCGGCGGGTGCGGTCGCCCCCTCGTCGAGCGACTGGGGCGAGACCCGGATTTGGCCATCCGGTTCGGTGGGTGCCGGCGCGACGAAGGTCGGCGCGAGAGGCGATTGTGGAGCCGCCCCGGGGGGTGGGATTGATCCGGTCAGCTGGTTCATCGGCCACTTGGGTTTGGTCTCGTGCATTCCGACGCTCCTCTATAGAGGGATGTTGTTTCTGCATTCTCCCTCTATAGAGGGAGAATGCAAGCGCGGCGTTAACGTCTTTCGTGTGGAGCCCGAGGAGCTACGCGCCGTCATCGCGAGCCAGATCCGTGGCAAGGCGAAGGCCAAGAAGCTCAGCGTCGTCGCTCTCGCGAAAGCGGCGAGGGTGACGCAGTCCCACACGTATGCCGTGCTCGCCGGCGAGAAATCACCGACGGCCGACTGGCTGGCCAAGATCGCGAAGGCGTTGGACTGCCAGCCGTACGAGTTGCTGAGGCCGCCGCGTGACCGTCGCAAGTCGCGGTGATGGGACAGGGGTCGGTGCGCGTGACCCGGCCGCGAGCGAGCACCAAGGGGGTTCCGTTCCTGCTACTCGGAATCGCCCGTAGGATCGGCAGTGGGTTCCACTGGAGCAGGTTGGGGGATCTCGACGCGGGCGGTCGACGACGGCGCGACGCGTCCAACTGCGACCTCGATCGCGAGTCGCACCAGCGGCTCCAGCACCTCCCAGGCACGACGAGCGTTTCCCTGCTCCAGCTTGCGGAGGGCCTCTTGGATCCGAGCCTCGCCGAGTTCGCGCACGGCCTGCCCCTGCATCGCCAGTCCGTCCTCGAGCAATAGCCGCAGGTCGGATTCGATCGAGCGCACAGTCGCGCCGTGCAGGGCCTCCAGCCGATCGAACTCCGCGACTTGCCGTGCCCGCTGCCGCCCGTGCCACTCCATGCACTCGATGAGCCGCTCCTGCGCGTCCACGAGTGCACGCATCGGGTCCTTGGCCCGGCGCCACCGGGCGGCCCGCATACGCTGCTCCGGGGTGATGTACTCCGACGTGAACCTCACCGAGCGGCGCTCGAGTTCGCCTCCGTTGCGTCGCCAGACCAGCGCGCGGTATTTGCCCGTCCGCTCGGCGTGCTCGGCGTGGCTGTCGCCCAAGGACATGATCTCCTCGGCGACGCGGTCGACGTCGGCCTCGCCCTCCGGGTAGAGCGCGTTGAACTTCGACCAGCCGCGGCCGTGGTGGTGTTGGATGTCGATGCGCTCCGCGTTGGGAAGGTACGCGGTGAGCATCTCTCGAAGCCGGAGCGGGATTCGAGGCCGGTAGGAAGGGAGGGGTGAGTAGTGCTCGAGCCGCATGGACGGGATGCGCCCTTCATTGTGGGCATCGATCTCGGAAACGCCAGGGGTGCAGCCCACGCATCGCCGTCGTTTTGTCTGTCGTCGGGGCCCGAGGTTCGAACTGTCAACTCTCGAATTGACCTATGTCGGGGGCGATCGGTGGCAAAAAAGCAAATGATCTCAGTTGGCACGAAAAGCAAATTGTTGGGATTGCCAAAGTTGCTTTCGAAAATCGCTGGACGCCATGTGATGCGTTGCAATTTTGGTCGATGGCGTGTCCTCGTTGGATGAAGCCGCAAGATCATGCGTGGCTCGGCGGTCGGTTTGCCTGGTTGGTCGCGCGGGTACACGGAGAAGATGCTTGTGCAATCGAGAGAACCCAGAGATGCCAAGAACGCCTCCAGCGGGGCGCCCTGGCCTGTATGTGGCGATGGAAGCGGCGGGCTGGCTGCCCAAGGCGATGTGAAGAACCGAACGCGGACTGAGGCAATGCACCATTGTGTCCCCTCGAGTTCCCTTGAGTCCCGCCGAGTCTGCCACTTTGCCTGTGGCCAATGTGCGGAGGGGGGTGAGCCGTCGAGTTCGGATGTCAATGAACGAAGGCGTAGCCTCGAGGGACCACTATCTTCGTCGAGGCTCCTCACGGCAGGCTCGTCGGCCGAACCGGGGACGGTGGAGGAGGCCCGGCACTGGCCCGGCAGGATTGCGGTTCTGGGGAGTCCGTTGGACCCTGTTGTTGGCCCGGACGAGCCATTCAGAGCCGAGGAGGCGGGCCGATGAGCGTACGCAAGAACACTCGCGGCCGTTGGATGGTCGACGCGCAGATCCAGGCCCCCCACGGCTCGAAAATCCGCATCCGCAAGGTGAGCCCGGTGCAGAGCCGACGGGGAGCCGAGCGTTACGAGCGTCGGCTTCGCAAGGCGGTCATGGAGGGGACGCAGCGTCGCGTCGACGGAGCCCTCCAGCGAGTGCCCACCGTCGCCGAGTACGTGCAGCCGTACTTGCGGGACCTCGACTCCCGTGGGCGAAAGCCAACGACGTTGTCATCGACCGAGGGGCTGCTCCGAAACTGGATCACCCCGCGGGTCGGCGGCCGCTCGATCGATGCGGTAAAGACAGTCGATTTCTCCGTCGTGCGCCAGGCGATGACCGAAGCTGGGCGCAACGCCAAGACCATCAACAACGCGTTGGTGGTTCTGAGCGGGATGGTCCGGCATTGGCACGTCGAGCACGACATTTCACCGCCCGCGTTCCGGGTGGGCCTCGTCAAGGTGGCGAAGTGCGAGGCGCCGTTCTACACGGACGAGGAATCGGATGCCCTGGTGGCAGCGGCCGGAGAGGCGGGGCCCGATATCGAGACGCTGGTGCTTTTCGGCGTCGATGGTGGCCTACGGATGTCGGAGATTCGCGCCCTCCGGTGGAGTGACCTGGCGCTGCTTGGCCGAGCCACGGTTACTGTTTCACGGACACGCGAAGGGGACGAGGAGTACCCGCCCAAGGGCTGGGCGTCGCGGGTCATCCCGCTGACGGGGCGCTTGGTGGCCGCCCTCGGGGGGGTGGTCCGGAGACTTTGCGATCCGCATGTGCTGCTCGATCGATGGGGCCAGCCCCTGACGCGGCGGATGGTCGATCGGCGGTTTCGGAAGGTCAAACGTGCGGCCGGCATCATGCACGGCACGTTTCACACCACACGTCATACGTTTTGCACGACGCTCGCCGCACGTGGGGTGCCGCCCAAGACGATCCAGGAGCTGGCCGGGCACGCGGACCTGTCGACGACGATGCGATATCTCCATGCAACACCGGGGGCTACGGATGCTGCAATCGCGGCCCTCGAGCGACGGCCGGAGACGAGCCTGACCGAGCAACCCCGGCTGAACCTGACGCGGCCACCACCGTCGCCGCCGAGCCGAGTGTTCGCCGAGCACACCACCCAGGGTGACGTACCGGGATCGCGAGAGCTCTCGGAAGGGAGCCGCCGAGGGCAAATGGCTGAGAAGTGACGACGGGATCCTCGACACCAGGCGGGTGGAACGAAAAGAGCCAGCCTCCGCGCACTCGATTTGCTGCATTGATCCTCGTTCGGGCCGAGGAAGCACCTCGTCCTCGGATCGATCTGCACCGCCCGATATTCTGATCTCCATCCCAACCCCGCGTCGCCGGAAATACCGACGACACCTGATGACGATCCGCAGAAGCCAAAAGGGCCGCTGGATGATCGACTTCCACCTCACCACCCCAACCGGAATCACCCGCGTGCGACGAGTCAGCCCCGTGCAGTCTCGCCGCGGCGCGTCCCGCTACGAGCAGCAGCTCCGCGAGACGCTCTACGCCCGATTCTGGCAGCGACAGGAGGAGCCCCCCGAAGCAGCACCCACCCTCAGCCGATACGCCTCGCACTACCTCCGTGACCTCCGTTCACGCGGCCGCAAGCCCTCGACCCTCGCCTCGGTCGAGCGCCTGCTCCGGATCTGGGTGATCCCCCAGACCGGTCGCCGACGTGTCGACGCGATCCGAACCGCCGACTTCTCGGCGATCCGGATGGCCATGACGGAAGCCTGCCGCCAGCCCAAGACGATCAACAACGCCCTCGTGGTGCTGAGCGGACTCGTTCGCCACTGGCACGCCGAGCACGATCGTGTCCCCCGGGCCTTCCGGGTGGGCTTGGTCAAGCTGCCTCAGTGCGAGGCGCCGTACTACCGCGACGACGAAGTCGACGCTCTCGTCGCCGCCGCCGACTCGCTCGGCCCAGAAGCCCTCGCCCTGGCTCTGCTCGGCCTCGATGCGGGCCTTCGCATGTCCGAAGTCCGTGCCCTCCAGTGGACCGATCTGCACCTCGCCGGTCGCCCCACTATCACCGTCTCGCGCACGCGCGACACCGACGAGGAGCACGCCCCCAAAGGCTGGCGCTCACGCACGATCCCGCTGAC
>JAHZJA010000878.1 GCA_022601155.1 Deltaproteobacteria bacterium
CCACCGGCTCGTATCCCGAGGCCGACACGACCCTCGTCGAAGCCCTGGAGGTTGCGCTGGCAGGTGCGGCCGACGACACCGCCGCCGTCATTGCCTCCGAGCTGGCCAATGTACGGTTCCGCCGCGGGATGCACGAGCGGGCGCATGACCTGGTGCCCGTCGCGGCCGCGCTCCACCGTCGCCACACGGGGGAGCAGACATGGCCGCGGCTGTCCAACATCCTGGGCTCTGGGCTCGTGTTCGGTCGCCGCGACGCCGAGGCGGTGGATGTCTTCACCGAGGGCATTGCCGCCGCCGACGATGATCGGCCGGAGCACGCCGCCGCCCTGCTGTCGATGCGAACCAATCGAAGCGCGATGTTGCTGCGTATGGGTCGTGACGCCGAGGCCGAGCGCTCATTGACCGAAGCCGAGGACTACGCGCGTGTGCTGCTCGGCGAGGACCACCCTCAGTACACTCGGCTGATGATCTTGCGGGCTGGCATGTACAGCATGCGCGACGACCACGAGACGGCGCTGCGCATTCAGAAGCGTGCGCTCGAGATCTGGCGGCGCGCTGTGCCTCGCCCCTCGGCGTCCGAGGCGTTGATGCTGACCAACGTGGCCGAGTACCTCACTCGGCTGGAGCGCTTCGACGAGGCTCTGGCCGCCCTGGACGAGGTGCGGGACGTGAACGTGGCGCAAGGGGCTCCCCGGGAGTCGTGGGGTCCGGACCTGTACACGTCCATGGGTTCCGTCGAGACTCGTCGCGGTAACCATCGCGTGGCAATGAAGCACCACGAGCGCGCCCTGGAGCTGCTGCACGAAGCGGTCGCGGCACGCGAGCCTCTGGTGGGAGAGACGGTGCTACTGGCGGCCGAGACCGCGCTCGAACTCGATCATGCGCGGACCGATGAGCTCATCGCCACGGGCATGGAGATCTATGCGCGTGTCGCCGATCCTCGGATGGAGGGCCGTTTCTCGCTGCTTCGGGCGCTTCGAAACGAGCGCCGTGGTGATCACGAAGCGGCTCGGTCCGATGCCGAGAGGGTGCTGACGCTGCTGGACGAAACGGACACTGACGGGTGGCCACAAGCACAGGCGCTGCTGCAGAGGCTCGGCCGCTGACCGAGCCCACCCGGGCCGATCTGCTCCGTGGTCGTCGGCCCCAACCTCGGGGAGCGGAAGCCGGGACCACCTCCATGCGACCCCGGTTCGGTGTGCGCATCGAAGGGATTCGAGACACGGCCGAACCGCTGACGAGCAGCGCCGGCCGTTCATACGGGAGGGAGCGCAGTCGTTGTCCCATGGCGGAGGGGGGCCGTCCTTGGCGGCGGCGGCCGAGGTCGGTGACGAACGAGACCGGATCGCGCAGCAATTGTGGCCACGCGGCGGAGGCGGTGGCGACCCAGCGATCCAGGCGTGATTGCAGCTGGGGGCTCACGGTGGCGGGTGGGGGCCGGCCGGGATCGAGGCCCCGAAAGAATGCGGTAGCGAGAGATCGCGCGGCCATGGTGCGGCGTCAGGCCGCCGAGCACGCGCTCTGGCGTGGCGGACGGTGGCGCGAGGGTCAACTGGCGTGGAGTCTCCGCGTTACCCGTGGGGCGGATCCGGTGAGACGGTCCGCATGCCGGCTCCAAGCCGGTCGCGCAGACGCGTGGGGGAACGTGGGCCGCCTCGCGCACGGGGTACAGTCCACCGATGCAATTGGGCCGAGTGCTGGGCCTGGCCGTCTTGAGCTTGGCCTGCGGAGAGTCGGGACGGGAGTCGCCGCGCGCCGCGTCTGTCGTCGGCAGCCCGCCGCCGCAACCGCCCGATCTGCGTCGCTGCGTACCGCCGCCCACGATCGACGCCTCTCCGGAGTCCATCGCCGAGGCGGTCGCGTTGCTCAATGCTCTGCCGCCGCCGGTCACCGTCGCGTGCTTCATCGAGAGCCTGGAGCGTCCGCTGCAGGTGTTCGCGTCGGCGAGCCCGTTTTCCGCCCAGCCGTCGTCCACGCTCGACAGTCCCCGGATCTTCATCCGCAATGGCCCGTTGACGATGACCGTGGTGCCCGACGGCATGGGCGCGGGGCTGCTCGAGTTCGGTGAGCAGGCGGGTCCCGGTCGGACGCGCAAGGGCGAGGTCGAGCTGCCTCCGGCGGGGACGCTGGCTTGGTCGGCGCCCTACGATCGAGTGCAAGTGGACGACACCACCACGTGCGGTACCTGCCACGACGACGAAGCCGCGGACGGATCTGGGTTCGTTTCGGAGGTGCTGCACCCGTCGCCGATGTTCGATGTCTCGCTAGCGCAGCTGCGGCAAGCCGCGACCGATTGCGACCGGGGGCGTGACGCACAGCGTTGTGACCTGCTCGCCGCGCTGTTCGACCACGGCGACGTTCAGCCGGCCATGCTTCCCCGCGGTGGCCGCATTTGCGATCACTGACGCGGACGGCCACCCGCGCGCCGTCGAACTCCAGCGATCGAGCGGGTCACCGCCGCTGGACCACGGTCCCCGAGGCGCGGTCGTAGGGCGTGTGCCCGCGCCGCCACAGCGCGATGACCCACCACGCAGGTCCGAGCGTCGCGAGGATTCCCAGGGCCAGCAGCCACATCGGCGGATCGGCGTCGCCACCCATGGCCAAGGTCCATGCCAGGCCGTGCCCCAGCTCCCAGGGCAGGAACTTCAGCGCGTTGCGACCGATGGCGCGCAGCAATGAGACCCGCTCGCCATCGGTCCTGCACACGCGCAATCGGAGCAGTCGCTTGCCGGGCGTCGCTTGCATCTTCGAGCTCTCGAGCACCGACATCGTGACGACGACGGGCAGGGTCATCGTCGTGAAGCCGAGCAGCTGCGCTTGCAGGGGAGACTGGGGCGTCAGGTGGCCGCTGGCGTTCACTCCGATCACGATGCCGAACAGCGCGACACCCCAGGCGACGATGAACAGCCAGTCGACAGAAACTGCCAGCAGTCGGCGCAAGAGCATGGACCCACGGTTTATTGCGCGGCGTCGGCCCGGCAGCAAGCACGGGTGGATCGGTCCGGCGGGGCCAACCGGCTGCCCAGCCACGTTTCCACGAGCGATTGGAATGCGCGGACGTAGGTTCCTGTCCTACCTGACAGGAGTACGACGCAAACCACTGCTCTAGGAACCAATGACAACAACCACCGCGACCTGGCCTCCTCCAATGCCCTCCGTTCGTGCGCCGACCGTTGCGCCACGGCCACGGTTGGCAGCACTTGCCTCGCTGACGCTCATCGCCAGCATGGTCGTGTTGCTCAACCTGTTCGACGGCGTGCTCACGCTGTACTGGGTGCACACGGACGTGGCAACGGAGGCCAACGCGCTGTGGGGCGGGCTGGTCACCAGCTCCCCCGTGCTGTTCATGGCGATCAAGTTGGCGGTGGTCTCCGTGGGTGTCTCGTTCTTGTACTGGGCACGCGAGCATCGATTGGCTCGCATTGGGCTGCACGTGGTGTTCATTGCCTACGGCTTGGTCTTCGCCTGGCATCTGACCATCGCCGCGCTCGTGGGGTGATCCCGCGGGGGACAGCCTACGGGCGGCCCTCCCGTGGCCTCCTCCCCGCAAAGAGCATGGGCCAGGATCACCTGTCGTGATGCCGACAACGACGAGGCCGACGCACCACGGTGACGTGGCCGGGGGGGTCGAGAACTGGCGCGACGTTTCGATCCTTGCCGTCGCTGGGCCCCCGGGCAACGACATCGGGGAGGGAGGGCGCCGAAGGCGGCCGGGGGAGGTTCTGGGGGGGGGCGGGAAACGGGCCCGCGGCGTGCCCCGCAATCCGATGCGCACTCGATCGCAGATCGACTGAACAATGCGCCGGGATCTCCGTGTGGATGAGCGGGGGTGCTCACAGATGACCTATCCCGTGTTCTATCCAATGGTGAAGACCCGCGACATCGGCCATGCGCTCGTGGGGTTTGGCGGGTACGACGGTCCCGAGTTGGCGTTCAATTGGGGAGGGACGGGTCGAGGAGGATCGGGCTCCCTCACCGGGCCCGCCACGTTGGCTCGGGTCCCTTGGGCGGATGCTCGCGACTACTTCGTGCGTCCGGGCGACCTCTACTATGTGTTCGCGGTGACCAACAGCAGCGTCTACGAAGCGTTTGAGTACGCGGAGAACCGGTTCGACGAAGCGGACGAGTACGACGAGGACTCCGGGCGCGACAACTCCCGTCACCGAGACGTCGACTACAACCTCATCATCGCCAACTGTGTGCGGTTTTCCTACGACGTGCTCGCTCGGGCGATACCGTGGTGGGGCCTGACCCCGGCCGGGTTCACCCCCGGGCACTTCTACTCCGATCTGAACGGTACGGCGCGGTGGGAGCTGCATGGGGTCAAGCGGACGTTCACGGTCGAGCGCTTCGAGGACGAGCGCCTCGAGGTCAATCAGTGGTGAGCGGGGGCGGGTGGCCGCAGCTGTAGCGGGTCGTCGGTCGTCGAACGTCGAACGTCGTATGACGCCGGTCGGGCTGTTCGGTGCGCGCGGCTGGACACGTGCCGCCCACTCGTCCAGGCTGGGAGGCGAGTGCCGGACGACCCGCGAGACGACGATCGCCACGGAACGTTGACGGACGCGAGTGTCTTCGCCGAGTCCGAGGTGCCTCGCGACACCGTGCCGCCACGCACCATTGGCCGCTACATCGCGGTGGATGTCTTGGGCGCCGGGGGCATGGGGACAGTCTTCGCGGCTCACGATCCAGAGCTGGATCGCAAGGTCGCGCTCAAGCTTCTGCACGCTCGGGATGCGGCCAAGGGCCACACGATGCATGCGCGCTCTCGGCTGCAGCGAGAGGCGCGAGCCATCGCCAAGGTCAAGCACCCCAACGTCATCCACGTGTACGACGTGGGGGTCGTCAGCCACGAAGGCGAGCAGCAGGTGTTCGTGGCGATGGAGTTGGTGGAGGGGCGCAGCCTTCGGCAGTGGCTCGCCCAGCTGCACGAGACCGACCTGTGGCGGCGCGGAGGGGCGACCCGCGAGATCGTGCAGGTGATGGCGCAGGCGGGCCGAGGGCTGGCCGCCGCTCACCATGCGGGCCTGGTGCACCGAGATTTCAAGCCCGACAACGCGCTGCTCGGCGACGACGGACAGGTGCGGGTGGTCGACTTTGGTCTGGCGCGCCGTGTGGACGGGAGCGCCGACTCGGTCACCGCGCTGCCACCGGTCGAGCCGAGCAGCGGTCACAGCGGTTCCCTCGACGAACGACTCACGCGGACCGGAGCCAAGCTGGGGACGCCCGCGTATATGGCTCCGGAGCAATTTCGCGGGGAGCCGACCGACGGCCGGACCGATCAGTTCTCGTTTTGCCTGACGCTGTACGAGGCGCTCTATGGCGTGCGGGCCTTCCCGCACAAGGGCTACGCGCTGGCGGCGGCCGTGGTGCGGGGTGAGCAGCGCCCACGCCCGACCGAGCCGGGGGTCCCCGCTCACCTGCGTGCGCTGCTCGAGCGCGGCCTCCAGACCGATCCTGGCGATCGGTTCCCGTCGATGGACGAACTGGTCGCGGCACTGATCGACGACCCCGTCCGTCGTCGACGGCAGCGGCTGCGTTGGGCCGCAGGTGGCACGGTGGCCGTGGCCTCGGCCGCTGCGTCCGTGGCGATGCGGCCGGGTCCACCCGAGTCTCGCGACGAGTGCGGATACGGGCAGGAGCACATCGAAGCGGTGTGGAACACCGAGCGACAGCAGGCGGTCCAGGCCTCGCTGAGCGTAGAGTCGCTGCCGTACGCGGAGCGGATGGCCACCGCGGCCAGCGAGGTGCTCGGCGAGTACGCAGGGCAGTGGACGCAGGCGCACCGAGACGCCTGCGAGGCGACCCATGTTCGCAACGAGCAGACGGGCGGAATGCTGGACAAGCGAATGGCGTGCCTCGACCGCAGGTTGGCCGGTCTCGAGGCGTCGATCGACCTGCTGGCGACCGCCGAGCCCGAGCAGGTCGAGCACGCGGTGGCGGCGGTCGAAGGCCTGCCGTCGCTGGCGGCGTGCGCAGACCGAACGGCACTGGACAAGGCCGGTCCCCCGCCGCCAGACGAAGCCACGGCCGACGCGGTCGGTGAAGTGCAGGCCCAGCTGGAGCGAGCCGCGGCTCGACAGCGGCTGCATCACTTCACCGAGGCGCTGGCGATGATCGAGGCGCTCGCTCCCCGGGTCGAGGCCATCGGGCACGCGCCGTTGCACGCCGAGTGGTTGTTCGCCTTGGGCAACGCGCGGGCGGTCACCCAGGAGCCGCAGACGGGGAGCAAGGCGCTGCGCGACGCGATGATGCGGGCCCAAGCGCTGGGGATGGACGCCCTGGTCCGCGATGCTGCCTCGCGACTTTCGTGGGTGCTGGGGACCAACCTGGCCAAGCCCGAGGAGGCGTTGCCCTGGGCCGATCTGGCCGAGGCCACCGACGAGCGCCTGGGCTCCACGCCCAAGAGTCAGGCCACGCTGCTCCGGACGCGCGCGTGGGTGCTGGTGGAGTGGGGGATGAAGCCCGAGGCGATCGATGTGGTGGCCCGAGCCCATGCGGCCGCGATCGAGGCCTACGAGCCCAACGACTACGCGATGCTCATCATGTATTCGAGCTTGGGCTCGGTCTACGCGCGACTGGGGGCGCTCGACAAGGCCCGCCCGCACTTCGAGCATGCCGTGCAGCTGGGGGTGGAGCAGCTGGGCCCCGACCATCCCATGCTGCTGACGCACTACCGCAATCTGGGCAACGTCTTGTCCGCGCTCGACGAGCTGGACGAAGCCGACCGGTACATCGAGCGTGCGTCCGCCTTGGCCGATCGCATTCCGGGGATCACGGCGACCGACAAGGCCCTCATCGCCAGTGCGCGGGGCAACCAAGCGTTCAAGCGGGAGGAGTTCGAGGCGGCCATCGAGCACCATCGCCGGGCGCTGCTGCTGCGCGAGCAGGCGTATGGCCCCGATCACCCGATCATCGCGCGCAGCCTCAACAGCATGGGGGCTGCGGCCAAGCGCCTCGACCGAGTCGACGACGCCACGGCCTGGTACTTCCGGTCGCTCGCCATTCGCGAAAAGGCCATGGGCCCCGAGCATCCCAGCCTGCTCATCGTGCTCGACAACATCGGGTCGATGCTGGTCGAAGATGGGCGATTCGATGACGCGCTGCCCGTACTCGAGCGGGCCCATGCTCTGATGCTCGCCCACGGCGATGTGCCGTACCGCGAGGCGGATCATCGGTTCTGGCTGGGCGTGACCCTGGTTCAGACCGGTACGGACAACGAGCGGGGGCTGTCGTTCGTCAACGAGGCGCTCGAGCGATTCGAGGGGTTGAAGCGGTCGGAGCGGGTCGAGCAGATCCAGCGCTGGCTCGATGCCCACCCGTCGGTGAAGCGATAGCATTCGGCCGTTGCCGCGGCCGATCGTCGAGCCTCGCACGCCAGGATCGGGGGCGAACCTCATGCCTTGGGTGGGGGGCTGGATGCGGAGGCGCCCGGGCGGACGCTGACGTGATGGGGAGGGCGGCGAGCACCGCAGCGGGCACCGAGGGGGAGGCGGGCACGGAGGCCGACGGTGACGCGGGGGCCGGCGGCGCCACGGGGGGCCAGTGACGACGCGGAGGCACAGTCCAAAGGGGAGGCGGATGCTGGCGCGACGCCGTTCGCCGACGGAGTGGGGGGCCAGTGCCAATCGACGCGGCCGAGCGTGCCGAGGTCGATGTGGCTGCTGTTGCTACTGGGCGTCGCCCGAAGGCGGCGGGATGGTTTTCCCCCCGCCGCCAGACCTCACTAATTTCAAAAACTTGCCAGCGTCGAAACCCGACCCTGCTAGGCTCGGGATCATGTTCCGGCCCCACCATCCCGACTCCCCTGTTCGGCGCCGTGGTTGGCTATTGGGTCCGCTTTTGGTGCTGGGGTTGGCCTGCGGGGGGCGGAGTTCCACCGGGGAACTGACTCCGCCCAACGACGCGCAGGCGTGGGAGTCCCGCTATCGTGCCGCGTTCGACGATGACTACACGCCCGAGCCGATCAACCTCCGGGGGCGCGCACCGCACGACGTTCGCGACCAGCGATTGCTCGCGGCCCGGATGGGATTTGCCGACGTGGTGGCCCAGGTGCAGGTGCAGCAGGTATGGGGCCGCGGTCGCTACCAGGGGCGCCAACAGCAGTACCTCGAAGTGGAGATCCAACAGCCGCTGCTGATGGGCAAGCTGGTCAAGGGCACCGCCGAGCGCCAGCTGCTGCAGGTCACCGCCGAGGACGAGCTGCCTGGCGTGCTGCAGGGCGAGTCGCTGGTGTTGTTCTTGCGATGGGCGCCCGGGCAGCAACCGCCGTTTCACCACCACCTCATGCCCATCGACGAGGCCGCGCTGGGGTACATCGGGGCGCTGGTGGAAGACGCCAAGGAAAAGGGCGTCCTCGACTCGCAGGGCGTGCCCGCCGACAAGCCCCGCCGAGGCCGACGCAAGGACAAGAAGGCCAAGGGCGGCAAGGCCAAGGGCGGCAAGGCCAAGGGCGGCAAGGCCAAGGGCGGCAAGGCCAAGGGCAGCGAGTAGGCGTCGCCGTCTGGTTGGGCCGGGACTGAACGAAGGACCCGTACGCGGTGGCTCGCACAAAGCGCGAGATCGCAGTCGGTCACCCACGAGCGCCTAGAGACGACGCACGTGGGTTGTGCGCAATGGGCGCTGCTCCGCCGTAGATCCAGCCCAGGGATGCATCTGCACGGCTGTAGGGCAGGGCGGAGGGTCCCGGTTCGGTTGCTTGACGGCGCGAGGCGGGCCGAAGTAGAAAGCGCGTCCGCTCGGGCGTGTAGCTCAGCTGGTTAGAGCGCTGCCCTGATAAGGCAGAGGTCGGAGGTTCAAATCCTCCCACGCCCACCCCCACGAAAACCCCCGGATTCGGGGGTTTCGTAATTCGGCAGGCACTCGTTTCGAATCGACGCGCGGCTACTGCTCACACCGTGCGGCCCACCGCGGCTCCACGGCGACCACTTCGAGCACGACCACCGTGTGAAAAAACGGCGGGTCGCCCTGGGTGTAGACGGGGTCGTCGAAGCGAGCGAGGGGTCGAAACGCGAAGGCCTGGCTGAAGTCGCCCACCCAGTGCGCCGGAATTGCGAAGTGGGTGGGCTGCCGCTCGATGAAGCGGCACATCTTGCGTTCGTTGGACACGTGGGTCCACGCCGCGGTCTCGTGGTCGTTGAGCCCGACGAGATCGATGAGGGTCATCGAGCGGGGGGTGAAGTAGCGGTTGGCCCCCGCTCCCTCCACCGCGACGCGGGCATCGGGCGGGAGCTGGGCGGCGAGGTACTTGCCGACGGCGGTGTGCACCTGGTGGGTGTCGCCGCGCTGTGCCTGTGAGCGCGCGTAGGCGGAATCGATCTGAAGACCGCAGACGAGCGCGACGGGCAGCACGAGGCCCACGGCTAGCCAACGCCGGGTGAGCGGCAGGCCAAAGGGCAGCACCACACAAAACGCGGCGGCAAAGGGGATGAAGTAGCGCCGCAGGTAGAACAGCAGCGCGGGCTCGAGCGGTCGCGTGATCGCGATGGCGACCCAGGTCCCCGTGGCGGCGACGAGCAACGCCAACAGCTCGGGGCGACGCTCACACAGATCACGACGCAGTGCCAGAGCCAGCAGCACGACACCGGTCAGCCCCACCAGCCACGGTTGCCACGGAAGCACGCGCTCGGCCAGGTACGTCAGCCCGCCGAGCCCACCGCCGGGGCCCTTGACGACCTGGGTGTTGGGCCACCACTGGCCCTGCATCGCCTGGCAGTAGCTCAGCCACACCACCAACGCGACGACGGCCGACACGGCGGCGGCGATGGGAGCACGGACCGTCGCGCCGCGTTCGGTGGCTCGCCATCGCCACGGTGCGAGCACGGCTGCCAGCAGCAGCACGAAGCCCAGCGCCTCGGGCCGAGCCCACACGGCCAGGGCCCCCGTGACGGCGGCCGTACCCACCCGGCCTTCCATCATGGCCCACGCGACTGCGAGCGACAGGGCCGCGCACAGCGAGACCTCCATCCCGCTGACGGACGACTGGACCAGTCCGGGGTGTGCGGCGGTGAGCACTCCCGCCAGCAGCGTCAGCGACAGCACGGGAACGGGGCGCTCGAGGGTGGCGCGACGGCGGGCGAGGCACAGGGCCAGGTGAGCGGCGACCCAGGCCGTGAGCCCATGCAGCAGCAGTCCCAGCAGCTGGACCGGTCGCACGGGATCGCCCTCGATGGGCCACACCGACAGCAGCAACATCCACAGCGGACTGGAGAAGCCCAGCTCGTGGTCGCCGGGGTTGTAGCTGGCGCCGTCACCCAGTCGCAGGCTCTTGGCGTACGACAGGTGGATCCACGCGTCGTCGAGCGGGAAGTCCAGCGTACCCGGCAGCAGCAGGGCGCCGATGGCCATCGCAGCGAGAGCCGCCAGCCAACAGGCGCGGCTCTCGTACGACCCGCGGCCCTCGTCGTGGTCGTCGGCGCGGGTCCGCGAGTCGGGAGGCCCGCCGGGGGCCGGGTCCGAGTCCGCGGGACCCTCGTCGGTCATCGGGTGTAGCGCAGGTTGTTCGAGTCGTTGATGAGGTCGTTGTACTCGTCGACGACCTTGTTCACGCGGTCGGGCTTGATGTCACCCTTGCGGAAGTCTCGCATGAACTTCTTGCTCTCGGCGTAGTAGTCGCCGATCGACCGCTGGAACGAGCTCATCCAGAACACCTTGTCCGACTCGGTCTTGTTGCCGTCGTAGAACCCACGGAACCCGTGCTCGGCTTCCTCGAGCTCGGTGAAGACCTTCTCGCAGCCCTCGGCCTTGGCACCCTCGGCCGTTACGCAGCGGACGAAGGCCTTGGCCGCGTGCACCGAGTTACGGGAGTGCCACTCGATCTTCTTGCCGTAGCGCTCCTCGACGAGCGCGAGCATGTTGAGCTCGACGACGTCCTTCTTGGTGGCGACCATCTCCCCGAGGATGCCGTCGGCCTTCGACCAGGCCTCGAACGCGGCCTTGAACTTCGGGGCGATCTCCTTGCCCTTGGCCCAGTCGTCGTCCTTGTAGTTCTCCTGCTCGTAGTACTTGTCCAGCTCGACCGTGTACGACGCGAACACTTTGGCGTGGGTGAGGTAGTCGGCCATCGCCTTCTCCACCTCGGGCAGCGTCGGTTCGGTGCCGGGACCCTTGGCGACGGCCTCCTCGCAGGGCGTCAGCTCGGAGTCGATCTTGTACAGGAACGGCACGCGGTTCTTCTTGGCCGGGGTGCCGTCCTCCTTGGCGCGCTCGCTGTACTTGTGCCAGCTGTCGTACATGCGCCGGCTCGCGCGATTGGTGCACTGGATGTACAGGTCGAGCTTCTGGCCGAGCTTCTCGTCTTCGGTGGCCCCGCCGCCGCCCGGTCCGGCTCCGCCCTCGGGTGTCGCGACCTCGCCTACCACCTCCTCGGCCTTGTCTTCGAGCGCTTGCGTGAGCTTGTCGCAGCCGGTGGCGAACAAACCCACGGCAAGCAGACAGGGAACGACGGTGTGGCGGCGGACGGACGACATGAGCCAGCAAGTCTTTGCACACTGGGTGGCTCCCATCAAGGGACCGCAAAGGGCCCGCGGGCCTACGGCTAAACCCAATGCGGGTCTTCGGGCACGATGATGCGCAGATGATGAAACAGGTTCTCGATGCGGTAGTGGTTGGCGGACACCCACTCCTCGCCGTCGATCTGGGCCGGAATCACCTCGAGGCCCGCCGGCTTGAACAGCCGCAGCTCGATGTGCTTGGCCTTGGGCACCGCGCGCCGTGAAACCCCGAGGACCTCGAGGTCGTCACCCGTGACCGGGTTGCGTTTGTGTCCAGCAATGGCGGCGGCGGCCCAGTCGGCGTGGCCGCGGACCACCACGACCTCGAAACGGCCGTCGTCG
>JAHZJA010000879.1 GCA_022601155.1 Deltaproteobacteria bacterium
TCGAGTCCTACGACGACGTCATCGGCGACTTCGAGTTCGAAGACATCGATTTCGGCGACGAGCTGGAGGAGGACTTCAACGTCCTCGACTCGCAGGCCGAGGCCGAGCAGGCGCCCGTCGTCAAGCTGTGCAACCTGATCCTGCTCAACGCGATCAACAAGGGCGCGTCCGACATCCACATCGAGCCCTACGAGAAGCAGTACCGGGTGCGCTACCGCATCGACGGCGTGCTCCACCAGGAGATGTCGCCGCCCATCAAGCTCAAGAACGCGATCACCAGCCGCATGAAGATCATGGCGCAGCTGGACATCGCCGAGCGGCGGCTGCCCCAAGACGGCCGCATCAAGCTGCGAATCGGCAAGAACCGGGAGATGGACTTTCGCGTCTCCACCCTGCCCACGCTGTACGGCGAGAAGATCGTCATGCGTCTGCTCGACCGCGACAAGCTCGAGCTCGACATGACCAAGCTGGGCTTCGAGATCGAGCCGCTCAAGCTGTTCAAGGAGAACATCCACCGCCCCTACGGGATGTGTCTGGTCACCGGGCCCACCGGGTCGGGCAAGACGACCACGCTGTACTCGGCGCTGTCGGAGCTCAATGCCGAGGCGGTCAACATCTCCACCGCCGAAGATCCGGTCGAGTACAACCTGGCTGGGATCAACCAGGTGCAGATGCACGACGAGATCGGGCTCAACTTCGCGGCCTCGCTGCGCTCGTTCCTGCGCCAGGATCCCGACATCATCATGGTCGGCGAGATTCGCGACTTCGAGACGGCCGAGATCGGGGTCAAGGCCGCGCTCACCGGTCACCTCGTCCTGTCGACGCTGCACACCAACGACGCGCCATCGACCATCAACCGGATGCTCAACATGGGCGTCGAGCCGTTCTTGGTCACCGCCTCGGTCAACATGATCGTCGCCCAGCGCCTCGCCCGCAGGGTGTGCCGCGACTGCACCATCGACGACGATGGCGTGACCGAGCAGGCGCTGATCGACGGCGGCATGCCGGCCGCCGAGGCGCGCGGGTGCGCACCCAAGCGGGGCCGTGGCTGCAAGACCTGCGCAAACACCGGATATCGGGGTCGTGTGGCCCTGTACGAGGTGATGGTCATGACCGACCCGATCAAGGACCTCGTTCTCCAGGGAGCGTCCACCGCCGAGCTCAAGAGCGAGTCGATCCGGCTGGGAATGTCCACGCTTCGGCGCAGCGGACTGAACAAAGTGGGCGAGGGTATGACCACCCTCGAAGAAATCTTGCGCGTCACCGCGTCGGACTGACGGCACCCGGCCTCTCGCCGGCCCACCCCAGACACGGCCCGCGAAAACGGGCCGCCCCAGGGGGCCTCCGTCCCCGCCACATGTTCGCGGCGCCAGAGGCTTTGTTGGTATCCTGCCCTGGCCGCGCTGCGGCCTGCCAATGGCGATCAACCTCCATCAGCTCCTCAAGGCGATGGTCGAGTCGGGGGCGACCGACCTGCACGTGACCACCGGGTGTGCTCCGCTACTGCGGATCGATGGCGACCTGGTGCCTCTCAAGACGGCCAAGCTCAACCCCGTTGAGACGCGCAACCTGTGCTACTCGGTGCTCTCCGACAAGCAGAAGCAGCGATTCGAGGAAGAGCTGGAGCTGGACTTCTCGTTTGGGGTCAAGGGGATGGCGCGATTCCGCGGCAACCTCTTCGTCCAGCGCGGAGCCACCTGCGCGGCGTTCCGCCTCATCCCCTACGAGATTCCGGCGCTCGATCAGCTGGGCCTGCCCCCCGTCGTCAAGAAGCTCACCGAGCTGCCGCGCGGGCTGGTGCTGGTGACCGGCCCCACGGGCTCGGGCAAGAGCACCTCGCTGGCCTCGATGGTCAACCTCATCAACAACTCGCGGCGGGGTCACATCATGACCATCGAGGACCCCATCGAGTACCTGCACCAACACGGCACGTGCATCGTCAACCAGCGCGAGGTAGGCCAAGACACCAAGAGCTTCGCCAAGGCGCTCAAGTACGTGCTGCGCCAAGACCCCGACGTGGTGCTGCTGGGCGAGATGCGGGACCAGGAGACCATGGAGGCCGCGCTGGCGCTGGCCGAGACCGGTCACCTCACCCTGGGCACGCTGCACACCAACTCCGCCGTGCAGACGATCAACCGCGTGATCGACATGTTCCCGATGACCCAGCAATCGCAGGTGCGCACCCAGCTGAGCTTCGTGCTCGAGGCGGTGCTGTGCCAGTCGTTGCTGCCCAAGATCGGGGGCGGCCGGGCCCTGGCCGTGGAGGTGATGGTCCCCAACGACGCCATCCGGGCGCTGGTGCGCAGGGCAAGCTCCACCAGGTCTACTCGCAGATGCAGCTGGGCCAGGGCGTCCACGAGATGCAGACCTTCAACCAGTCGTTGGCCGACCTCGTCCAGCGCAACCTCGTCTCGGTCGACAACGCCATGGCGCGCTCGAGCGAGAAGGACGAACTCCGCGGGATGCTCGAGCGCGGACAAGGCCTCGTCGGGACGCAGCAGCGACGTCGCCGATAGGCCGGAAAGAGGCAGCAGGACCATGCCAACGTTCATCTGGGAGGGAAAGACCAAGGCCGGCGAGGTACGCAGCGGCACCTTCACCGCCGACTCCGAGGCGGCCGTCTCCGACCGGCTCCGCGCCCAAGGACTGACGATCACCAAGGTCAAGCGCAAGCCCCTCGAGCTGCGCATGCCCACCATCGGCACCGGGGTGGGGCTCAAGGACATGGTGATCTTCACCCGAACGTTCTCCACCGTGATCGATGCCGGCCTGCCCATCGTCTCGGGGCTCGACATGCTGTCGTCACAGGCGGAAAACCCACGGTTCGGTCGCATCCTGGCCGAGGTCAAGGGCGAGGTGGAGGCCGGCAAGTCGCTGTCGGAGGCGATGGGCAGCCACCCCCGGGTGTTCGACGGACTGTTCCGCAACCTGGTCGCCGCGGGTGAGGCCGGCGGTATCCTCGACGTGATCTTCAGGCGCCTGGCCGTCTATCTCGAGAAGGCGGCCAAGCTCCGCCGCCAGGTCCGGGGCGCCCTCGTCTACCCGTCGGTCATCGTCGCGGTCGGCGTGTTGGTGGTCTTCGTCATGTTGACCAAGGTCCTGCCCGTCTTCGAGAAGATGTTCGTCGACCTGGGCGCGGGCTCCCTGCCCGCTCCCACCCGCATCGTGCTCGGCATCAGCCACGCGATCACCGACAACATGGTCGTCGCCATCCTGACGTTCGTAGTGGTGGTGGTGGGCTTCACCACGCTGATGCGGACCGACCGCGGGCGCTATGCGTTCGATGCGGTGATCTTGCGAGCGCCCATCATCGGGCCCGTGATGCGCAAGATCGCCGTCGCTCGCTTTACCCGAACCCTGGGCACGTTGCTCAGCTCGGGCGTGCCCATCCTCGATGCTCTCGACATCGTGGCCAAGTCCGCGGGCAACATCGTGGTCTCGCGTGCCATCACCCACGCACGCCTGAAGATCTCCGAGGGTATGGACATCGCTTCGCCGCTGATGGACACGGGCGTGTTCCCGCCGATGGTCGTCCAGATGATCGGGGTCGGTGAGCAGACCGGCGCCATGGACGACATGCTCCAGAAGATCGCCGACTTCTACGAGGAGGAGGTCGACGCCGGAGTCTCGGCCATGACCGCCCTGCTCGAGCCGGTCATGCTGGTGGTCCTGGGTGGCATCGTCGGTGGCCTGCTCATCGCGATGTACCTGCCGATCTTCGAGGTCGCAGGCAACATCAAGTAGTCGTGGCCGGCCCGCCCCAGGCGTCGCAGTCGCTGGCGGATGCCGCACGGTCGACGACCGAGCGCGCCCGCTCGTCGACCGAAGGCGCGCCCGCCCTCACGCCACGCCACCGCCGGATCAGCTACTTCATGCTGGTCCGCCTGGTCGTCCTCACCGTGTTCACGGTGGTGGCGGTGATGCTGGTGCTCCAGCGCGACGACACCTCGGCCGGCCTCTACCACGGCTTCGTGTGGGGCACCCTGGTGGTGGGCTTTGGCCTCACGATCATCTTCGCCCGCTACCTGCCCCGGGTGCGCGACCTCGATCGCTTCGCCTGGGTGCAGACGATCACCGACATCATCCTCGCCGCAGCGGTGGTGATGGTCAGCGGCGGCGCCGACTCGGGCTTCGTGTCGCTGTACCTCATCGCCGTGCTGGGGGCCGCGACCATGGGCGGGGTTCGACAGACCTGGGCCACCGCCGCGGCGTGCACTGCGATCTACGGCACGATCTGTCTGTTGGAGGGCCTCGGGGTGATGGAGCCCAATATCTTGGGCGAGACCACCCCGTCGCTGCCGCCCAACGAGCTGATCGGTGTCTGCGCGCGCACGCTGGCCGGGCTCGCGGGGGTGACCGTGCTGTCGTCGTTCCTCAACACGCAGCTGGCCACCTCCAACATCCAGGTCGGCGACCTGCGGGCGATGAACGAGAACATCCTGCGCTCGTTGTCGTCGGGCATCATCGGCATCGACAACGACTCCCGCGTGATCTACTTCAACCCGGTCGCGGGCACCCTGCTCGGCCTGGGTGACGACGACCTCCAGCGCCCCATCGGAGCCCTGCTGCCGGGCGTGGAGCCGCTGCTGATGTCCGCGACCATCACGGACGATGCTACCGGGCGCCAGGACCTCGAGATCAACACCCGGATGGGCCGCCGTATGCACGTGGGCCTGAGCTGCTCGATGCTCCGCGACGGTCAAGGCGGGCGCATGGGTCAGATCATCAACTTCCAAGACGTCACGCTCATGCACGATCTGGCGGAGCAGGTCCGTCGCAGCGAGCGTCTCGCCGCGGTCGGGGGCCTCGCAGCCTCGGTCGCCCACGAGCTGCGCAACCCCCTGGCCGCCATCAGCGGCAGCGCCGAGCTCCTCGACGGCGACACCCTCGACGACGAAGACACCCGCCTGCTGCGAATCATCCGCCGCGAGACCACGCGGCTGTCCGAGCTGGTCACCGACATGCTCGCCTTCACCCGCCCCCGCGCGCCTCAGCCCGCACGGACATCATTGCGCCGAGTCGCCGCCGAGGCCATCGAGAACTTCCGCGCCGATCCGGCCAGCGCCGAGCTGACGGTGTCGCTCGATGCCGACGACGTGCCCGACGTGGAGGTCGACCCGGCCCAGCTGAGCCAAGTGTTGTGGAACCTGCTGCGCAACGCGGGCGAGGCGATGGACGGTAAGTCCGGTCGGGTCCAGCTACGGCTACGAACCCGCCAGCGTGGTCAACAGGTAGAGCTGTCGGTACGCGA
>JAHZJA010000880.1 GCA_022601155.1 Deltaproteobacteria bacterium
ATCTCGTCCACTCCAACACCACCTCCGAGGGCGCGGTCGTGGCTGGGCCGGCGCCGAGCGCCCCCAAGATCGCGGCCGCCCCCAGCCCGAGCATCGATCGAAGAGTCTACACCGTCCCCCGTCGTCCCTCGGGCACAGGCCGTGCTGGGCAGCCGATTGTCAGCGTCGGGGTTGCCACCGCGTCCGACCCACGTCAAGGGCGTGCTGCGAGCGCCGAACGATGCGATCGGTGTCCCTGCCACCGATGGTCGAGGCGCACGTGCGTCGCCGCGGTCAGTCGGGGTCGTGGTCGGCCAGCACGTCGACTTCGCCCGACTCGATGGCGTCGAGCGTCTGCATGCCGCTGAGCCAGATCTGTCGGACTTCGCCCTCGAGTCCCGAGCCGACCTTGCGCAGCAGCGGTCGTGCCCGGCGGAACCACATGCGGGCACGCGCCGTCTCGAACGCGATCAGCTCATCGAGCGACTCGTTGCGGGTCTTGTCGATGAGCTGGGTGGTCTCGATGCCGAACAGGAACAAGTCCTCGTCGGGAACGTAGAAGCGGCCCTGCTTGGCGTCGGCGCCCATGTCCAGCAGGATGTCGGTCAAGCGCATGGCGATCGACAGCGGATCGGCGAGCGCATGGAGCTCGGGTCGCTGCTCGCCGCCCAGGTGCAGCATCAGGCGCCCCACGGGGACCGCGGACAGGGTGCAGTAGTTGAGCAGCTCGCCCCAGGTGGAGTACTGGTGCTTGCTCAGGTCCATCCGAAAGCCGGTCAGGAGATCCTGGAACGGCGTGATCGGGATGTTGAATCGGCGGACGCTGTCGGACAGGGCGATGAACGCGGGGTGCTCGCACTCGCCGTGGTACGCCCGCTCCAGTAGCTCCTGCCACGCGTCGAGGGACGGCCCGCGACGGTCGGAGAACTCCGGGTGGTCGGCGAAGTCGTTGGCCACCCGTGAGAACGCATAGACCGCGGCGGCGTGGCGACGCAGCGCCTCACCAAGCCGTGCAGAGGCCACCGGGTAGTGCTCCTGGTGGCTGGCGACGACGGCCTCGCACCATGCGTAGGCCTCGTCGATTTCATAGCGTCGTCGCTCGGTGCCGTCGGGCCAGGGGGTCGAAGTCATGATGCCGAAGCATCAGTGTCTCACAGCCGAGCCCGGCGATGACACGCGAACGCGGGCGGTTCGAACACGCTAGGAGCGTTTGCGCTTGCGGCCCTTGGCGATGAGGCCCTCGATCGCCGCGCGAATCTGTCGGTGCTCGTAGCCTTCGATGATCGTCCCGCCATGCTGGGTGACCACCTCGGTGAGATCGGTAGCACCGCTGCCCCCCACCACCCACGGCGTGGTACCGCATGCGGCCGCATAGCCTTCGACCAGCTCGCGTGCTCGGTGGCCGGCAGGCGTGACCGTGCACGACAGCCCAACGACCGAGGGGGAGAGCTCTTCGACCGCCTGCCGAATGGCGTTGGGAGGGGTGCGGGCACCCAGGCGCACCACGCGAAATCCCCAGGTCGCCATGTGCAGCGCAAACCCGTAGGGCGCCAGCGAGTGGGTGTCGTCGGCGAAGCACGCCACGACGACCGTCCGCTCGGCGTCCTCTTGCTGCACCAAGCCCAGCATCGTGGACGCGGCGGTCTCGACGATCTGGGTGGCCATGTGCTCCTGCCCCACGGAGACCTTGCCGTCGTGCCAGCGCTGACCGATCTCGGCCATTGCGGGACGGAACACCCGGTCGAACACCGCGGACGCCGCTCCAAGCGCCATGGCGTGCCGCACCGATCCCTCGAGCTGCTGGGGATCGAAGGCCTCCACGGCACGGACGATCGCGTCGGCAGCCTGCGAGAACGGGTCGGCGTTGTTGGCCGGAATTGGAATGGCCTGCTCGAGGTCGGCCTGGACCAGCTTGGCCGCCTCCGACGGTGCCATGCCCCGGTCGCACATCTGCCGCACGCGGCGAATGAGCGCGATGTCGGAATCGCTGTAGACGCGATAGGAAGACTCCGTGCGCCGTGGCTCGGGAACGCCGTAGCGACGCTCCCACGCACGCAACGTCGCGGCCGGAATCCCGGTCATCTCCGAGACCGCGTTGATGCGGTACTTGCCCTTGTGACTCGCCACCGATGAGGCTCTCTGACCGCGGTCATTTGACGCGGCAACGCCCTGAGAGTGTGCACGGCCTGCAACTGTTGTCAAATGTTTGAACAAGGGTACCTTCTTCGGCGTGCAACGATTGGTAGAGGTTCGTGCGGGGCGCCCGACGCCATCTCGGAAGGTCGCCTACCACCCCACGCCCCGTTTGCACGCAATCGGCCGTACGCGACCCCATGGAGGTCGCCCCGAGTCGTTGGCCGCCAGACTGCGGGGAACTCGCAGCCCGGTGTGTCGAAGCGGGCCTCTAGAAGGTGGTCTCGATCATGCCGCGCAGGCAGGTCATCGCGGCTCCGAAGTCCGGGTCGCAGATCGACTCCATGCAGCAGTGCACGCCGCCTTGCCCGTCGAGGGCTTGGCAGACCTGCTGAATCCGCGGAGGAGGCTGTCCCTGCGAGTACATCCCCAGCGCGTCTTCGCCCGTGCATCCGGGGCCTACCCCGAGTGCAAAGGTCTTGTCGGCCGCATCGAGCCCCAGGACGGCTTCCTCGGGGACGATGTCACCCGCAGGGTACTGGCCGTCGATCCACTCGCGGTACAGCAGCGCATCGATGCCGCCCGCGGTGGGCTCGAACGGCGGTCGTGCGGCGTGGTTGGTGACCGTAGGCACGCCGACCAACGCGAGCATCATGACCTCCTTGCCCGTCCGGGGCAGGTAGTCGGCCAGGTACGAGGTGTAGCGCTCGATGGGGTGAAGCCCGAGATCGACGGGGCTGCAGTTGGAGTAGATCCCATCTTGGTCGGGGCCGTCGCAGCCGACGCCCGCGTTCCAGCACTGGGCCGAGCTCGGTCGCGGCTCGCCGTCGGCGGGATCGGGGTTCATCAGGTCGGTGTCGTTCATGATCGAGAACATCTCGACCGAGCAGTCCATCTCGTCGGTGAGCAGCACGATGGCCAAGTCGGCGCTGGCCCGGATGAATCCGCTGTCGTCCTCGGGGTTCCACGGTGCCGCGGGGTTGACCGCCTGCAACATGGCCTCCAGCGGCGACTCGTAGCCACAGCCGATCAGCCCCTGCGGCACCAGGCACTGCAGGGCTTCCACCACCATGTCGTTGGGGACGTTGGTGATGTCGCCGACGGCATGAATGAAGTCGCCCTGAGGCGAGATGTCGGCGGGGCAGTTGGTGGTGCACGCCTCGGGAAAGCTGAAGTTGGGCGGATAGTAACTCGTCGATCCGAGAGTTGCAGCCGCTGGAGATCGGAGCGCCCATCGCCGGGGTGTAGCCCTTCGGCTTGAACGGGGTGCACAGCGGGTTGCCGCGGTCGGTCGTGGTGACCATGATGTTGAGATCGAACACCACCCCTTGGCTGGCCTCGAGCTCGCCCAGCTGCTCCATCAGCGCGGGCACAGCCTGCTGCAGCTTGAGCTGGTCGGGTCCCATCGTGCGCGAGTTGTCCACGATGAACAGGACATCGAGCTCGCGGTTGGGGCAGTCGGGAGCGCAGTCGGGCCCGGTGTCGGACGTACTGGGCCCTTCGGTCGTGTCGGCCGAGGTGGGGTCCGTCTCGCCCGTATCCGGATCGGGCGTGGTGGTGGTCGTCGTCGTGGTGGTGGTGGTGGTGGTGGTGGTCGTGCCCGAGGACGAACCGTCATTGCCCTCGGTTTCGAGCAGGATCGGACTGCCATCGACGCACCCCGCCAACCCCCCACACATCACCGCGATCGAGCCAAGCCAACGTTTCATCGAGCAAGAGTATACGTGGCGCTCGAACCGAAGGGGGTACGGCGGCTCGATTGCGGAGACGTCCGCGGCCCATGGCCGACAGTCGCCACCGCCGCGCAGGACCCCTCCGTCGTGAGATGTGCTCCGCGGTCATGCAAACGCCAATCATGCCGGGAGGAGCAGTGAACGCCACGTCGCTGCGCGGTGCCGCTCCCGATGATCGGGTGCGAGTTCTCGACGACCGTCCGCCTCGGCCTCGGCCCGGAGGACAGTACGTGCTGTACTGGATGGTGGCGGCACGTCGCACCCGCCACAGTTTCGGGCTTCAGCACGCCACCGCGTGGGCCAAGCATCTGGGTCGGCCCTTGCTGGTGCTCGAGCCACTGCGTGTGGGCTACCGCTGGGCGGCCGATCGCCATCATGTGTTCGTGCTGCAGGGCATGGCGGCCCAGGCCCAACGGCTGGCTCGACGGGGCGTTCGCTACCTTCCCTATGTAGAGCCGGAGCCAGGAGCGGGGCAGGGCTTGTTGAAGGCGCTGGCGGAGCGGGCTGCGGTGGTCGTGACCGACGATAGCCCCATGTTCTTCTTGCCGCGGATGTTGGCCGCGGCGGCCCGATCGGTGGAGTGTCGCCTCGAGGCGGTCGATGGCAATGGTCTGGTCCCGGTGGCGGCGCCCGATCGATCGTTTTCTCGGGCCCACTCGTTCCGCGCCTATCTGCAGCGCACCTTGGCCACGCATCTCGAGCACGTGCCCGTGCCCGATCCCCTGTCGCGCTACGCGGGCGGCCAGGCGCGTGTGTCCCGAGACGTGCTGGGGCGCTGGCGTATGGTGACCCCGGCCGTGTTGAGCGACCCGGTCGCGCTGGCGGCCTCGCTACCCATCGACCACGAGCCCGCCGCCGTGCCGTGGATCGGAGGTGAGGCCGAAGGCGCGGCCCGGCTCCAGCGCTTCATGGCGGAGGGTCTCAGCCGCTATGCCACCGAGCGCAACCACCCCGACCACGACGCGGGTAGCGGCCTTTCGCCCTATCTGCACTTCGGCCATGTGGGCACCCATCAGGTGCTGCACGCACTGGCAAAGCGGGACGGGTGGACCCCCGCATCGCTGGGGCCACCCCAGGGTGGCTCGCGGGAGGGGTTTTGGGGCACGAGTGTCGAGGCCGAGTCGTTTCTCGACGAGCTGGTCACCTGGCGCGAGCTGGGCTTCAACCTGTGCGCCCGGGACGCGCAGTACGATCAGTTCGAGAGCCTACCGGCGTGGGCTCTGGCTACGATGGCCGCCCACGAGGACGATCCGCGTCCGCAGCTGTACGACCTCGAGACCCTCGAGCGGGCGCAGACCGATGACCCCCTGTGGAACGCGGCGCAGCGGCAGCTGCTCGCCGAAGGCCGGATCCACAACTACCTGCGGATGTTGTGGGGCAAGAAGATCTACCAGTGGTCGCCCAGCGGCCGGGAGGCGCTCGCGCGGATGGAGCATCTCAACAACCGCTGGTCCGTCGACGGGCGCGACCCCAACTCCTACTCCGGGATCACCTGGGTGCTGGGTCGCTTCGATCGCGCCTGGGGGCCGCGGCGGCC
>JAHZJA010000881.1 GCA_022601155.1 Deltaproteobacteria bacterium
CCCGGGGGCGGGCTGCGACCGCACGCAGTGACCAGTTCGGCTTCGCCGCATCGCTGTACTTCGCGCTCAGCGGGCAGTCGGTCTACGCCACGCTCGATACGACCGACGCCGCCCCCTCCCCCGACCCTCAGCGGCTCGCGCAAGGCCTGCACGACCTCCCCGCCCGCACCCGACAGGCCCTGCTCCGTGCACTTCGGCTCGAGCCACACCAACGCTTCGAAAGCATGGAGGCCCTGCTCGCCGAGCTGTCCGCGCGCCGCCCTCGGTGGATCCTTCCGTCGGTTGCCGCGGTGGGACTGACGGGCAGCCTCGCGTGGCTGATGCTCGGCGATCCGGCACCGTGTCCCGGCGACGACTTCGAGCCCTGGACTGCGGCCGATGTACGGGCCCTGTCACAGGCCAGCGGCAAAGACCCCAGTTCGGCTCGCGACGTCAACGACGCCATCGACGGCTTCGGCCGCGACCATGCCCGGCTCTACGCGCTCCGTGCCGCCGCGTGTGAGGCCGCCCGTCGGGACCCCACCGCCGAACACCTCGAGCAGGCCGCCTGTGTCGAGCGCCAGTGGAGCGCCTACCGAGAGGTTCGAGCCGCGCTCATGGGCTCGGCGCCGCCGCAGTCGACCACCATCACCACGCAGATCGACGCGCTCGCACCACCCGACTCCTGCCGACGAACGAGCCCCGATCGTTCGCCCACCATCCCCTCCCACGAGGAGATCGGCGGCCCCATCGAGGCACTCATCGACGACGGGCGGATCGACGAGGCGCTCGATGCCATCGACGCGCACCAAGACACGGCCACCCCCTCTCGGCGGGCCATCTTGCAGCGCCTTCGTGGCACGGCCTACACGTTTGCAGGGCGCGACGCCGCAGCACGCAACGCCTTTCGTCGCGCCATGGCCCAGGCCGACTCTCTGCCCGACGACACCGTGGCCGCGACCGTGCTGCTGGGTGTCGCGCGGGGCACCCTGCTGGTCGACGGCGATGTCGAAGCGGCGACGTTGCTGCGCGAGCGAGCCCACGCGCGGATGCCACTGGACACGATGGGCCCGGCCCTACGCCGTGCCGACGACGAGCTCGCCGTGTTCCTGGCATTGCGAGCCGGGCGGATCGGCGAGGTGGTGGAGCGCCTGTCGCCACTGCTCGACAGGGCCGACGACGAGCTTCCGCACCACTCCAAGACCGTCGTCGACTTCGCCAGCCTGGCCGCCGCCGCCACGCGCCAGCGCAGCAACGACATCGCGGCCGCGGCCGCCGAGCGCTGCGTCGAGTTCCCGGGCGAACGCAACGTAACGGCACTCGCCGCCGTGGCCGATTGCCGGCTCACACTCGCCCGGCTCGCCTCCGATCAGGGCGACTGGACGCGGGTCGTGGACCAGGTCCACGCCGCGTTCGGGCTCGCCTCCACGCCTCGAATGGGCAGTGTGCTCACGGCGCGAATCCACCACCGGGGCGCCGATCTGCTCGCCAGGGCCGGCCGTCACGATGCCGCCGTTACAGCCTACGAACGTGCGATCGAGGACAGCAAGAGCGAGGACGGCCGGCACACGCGGGTGAGCGCGGCCAGCCTCGCCGATCTCGGCCGGGTTCACGAACGAGCTGGGGATCTCGATCTGGCCGAGACCGCCATGCGCCAATCCGCAGCCGTGAGTGCCGTGCTGGCCCCCGACACCTATGACCACGCCCTGACGATGGCGATGCTCGGCCACGTGCTCTCGGCCAAGGGCGAACCCGAGGCCGCCGTCGTGGCCTACGACCAATCGCTCGCGTGCAAGGACGCCCAGCACGACGAGCGGCTGTCGGCGAACATTCGACTCGTACGAGCGATCGCCGTCTCGGCGGCGGGTGATACCGTCGACTGCCCCCAGGTGCGGGCCGACCTCGCTCTCATGCCGGCCGAAGACTCCCCCGACTACGTGCTTGTTGCGGCTCTTGCCGAGCGCTGTGCCGACGCCGAAGACTGAACGCCTCCCCGCACACATTGCACCCGTTGGATCGAGACACGGGCCCGTTATTGGGGTGTCCGTTCGTCCGCGAGCACTCTCGTTTTCTCTGCTTCACGTCGCGATAGGCGGCGTTCATCACCCTCGGACGACAGTCCACGACGACAACTGCAATCGCATCTGCACCGATAGGACACGCTCGTATGCAAAGACATCACGTTGGAATGGTTGGGCCTTGTGCAATCACCCTGGCCCTGGGTTGCCAGATCAGTCCCCCCTCGATGGGGCCAGGGCTCGGCGAGTCGGGAGGCGCAACGGCAGCCACGTCGGCAAGCACCGCGGGGGAGTCGGAAGACGCGGGCGTCGACGAGTCGAGCGGTGACGTCAAGCTCGACGTCGGCGATGGCCAGGGCAACGACGACGATGGCGGCAACGTAGCCTGCGACGAAGACGTGCCCACCCCGACCCCCTGCGACGGCGATGACGACGATCCGCTCCACGCGATCGGGGTCAACTGCGACCCGACCAACGGTGTGGCGGCACGGGGAGCATTCGACGGACCGGCGGGCGCCATGGAGGTGATGACGCAGACACTCGGCGACGGGACCTACTCCGCCCGCGAAGGCGACAAGTACCTCGTGCTGTCGACGGGGGTGGCGGCGCAGATCACCCAGACGCCCGCCATGCTGTGCAACGTGGGTCCCGGTGGTGGTGATGACGGTCCTGCACCGGGCGATCCCGAAGACCCCGAGGGTGCCGACCCGATGACGATCAACTGCCCGTCGACCGACCTGCCCGGCCCGGCCCTCGACGAGCTCCCGGCGCCGCTGAACATCATCCCCGTCGATCCTCTGCTGATGACCACCTGCGAAGACGACGACAGTCTGGTCGGGACGGGCGACTGCTCCAACACCCTGTGGCAGCAGTGGCAGGCGGCACGGGTCCAGGGCGGCTTGGGGGCGACGGCGCACGACTACGCCGAGGTTCGGCTGACGATTCCGGTACCCGAGGACAAGGGAGGCATCGGGTTCGACTTCGCGTTCATGTCCGTCGAGTACCCCGACTTCTACAAATCGGAGTTCAACGACATGTTCGTGGCCTGGGTGGAGTCGGAGCGCTGGACCGGCAACATCTCGTTCGACGACCAGGGCAACCCGATCTCGGTCAACGCGGGATTCCTCGACTACAAGGATGCCCCCAACGACTACGACTGCCCCGACTGCACGGCCCCCGAGCTCCACGGTTTCGCGGCGCAGGGACACGGCGCCACCCGGTGGCTGACGAGCTCCACCCAGGTCCAGCCCGGCGAGGATCTGACCGTCGTGTTCTCGATCTTCGACCTCAGTGACGGCGAGCTCGACTCCCTGGTTCTGATCGACAACGTGCACTGGACCTGCGCCGGAGCCCCCACGACGACTCCGGTGGGATGACGGCGGGGTCCGCCCCCGTGGCGTGGCGCGGGCACGAAGACTCAGTCACGCACGGTCTTGGCGGCATCGATGTAGTCGTAGAACATGATCCCTTGGAACACGGCCCCGGTGAGCACCACACCGACGAACAGGGTGATGAGCGCAACCGCGAGTCGTCGACGGCGGCGGCGTATCGGGTCGTCCTCGAGCACCAGCAGCAGCGGCTCGAGCGAGGGCCAGCGCGCGGCGGGGTCGGGAGCGAGGCCACGGACGATCGCCCGACGCACCTGGGCCGGGATGGGCCCTCGCTCACCGCCCGAGACCAGCCCGGTGCGCTTGGCCGCGGCCAGCGACTCGAGCCCGGCCGCGTCGAACGGAGGTGCCCCCCACAGCGCCTCGTAGGCCGTCACGCACAGCGCATACTGGTCTGCCGCGGCGCTCGCGAGCGCACCGTCGTGCTGCTCGGGCGCCATATAGCGTGGCGTTCCCAGTACCGCCCCCGCACGGGTCAAGCTCAGGTCGGTCGCGAGCTCGACGCGGTCATCGTCCGATGTCGGCTGGATCGCGGACCCCTTCATATCGCCCACGCCGCGGGCCAGTCCGAAATCGACGACCAACGCATGACCGTCGTCGCGAACCAGCACGTTGTCGGGCTTGAAGTCCCGGTGGACCAATCCCGCCGCATGGGCTGCGGCCAACCCATGCCCCGCTTGCACGAGCACGCCTAGCACCGTCCGCCACGGTCGCGACTGCAGCTGCAACCACGCGCGCAGCGTGGTGCCTCGCACCAGTTCCATCGCCACATAGACGTCGTCGTCCAGCTCGCCCGCCTCGAACACGGTGACGACGTGGGGATCGGACAGGCGCGCCAACGCCTGGGCCTCCCGCAGCAGCCGGGCCGCCCCTCGGGGCCCCCTCGATTCCGGACGCATGCGCTTGAGCGCGACCTCGCGGTCCAACCGGCGATCGTAGGCCTCGTAGACGATCCCCAGGCCACCCATTCCCAGCCGACCGCGGATCTCGAACCGCCCCAGCATGACCGGAGCCGGGCTGCCACCAAATAGCCGTGCTTCCGCGTCCGCGGCCCATCGCGCCTCGGCCAACGCGTCGCGGGGCGGACCCAAGGTGGTTTCGGGCACAGCCGAGTCTACCGCGGTCACGCCGTCACCAACTCCAGCCGCACCACGACGAAGCGAGCACCTCGCTGCGCCTTCGCTTGCACCGGGACGTCACGCGCGATCTTCCGAGCCCACCGCGGCCGCAGACCGATGAGACCGTCCCCACGAGACGGCCCTGCGAGCGGGGTCAGGCGTGACTGCCCGCGCCAAGAACCCGACGCAAGCGGCTCATTTCGGATCACCGCGGCGGCGTTCGGGCCCCAACTACGGGTCGCACACAGTCATTGTCCCGACACCCGACCGTCCCCAAACGGTGTGGACAAGTCCCCGTCGACGATATCGCGACGGTTTGCTCGCGGGACGGACGGCGGCACGACGGTTGCTTGCTCAGTCGAGCCAATGGTTGGCCCGTCTTGTGTGTTTCGCCCCCTCCACGACAGCAAATCCCCGACGCTCACGGTGGTCGCCCTGCTGTCGGTCCTGTCGTCGCTCGTCGCGTGCGATGAAAGCCAGCGAGACGGTAGCGACCAGTCACGCGACGACGGTGGAACGACCCCCTCTGCGCAGCTGGTGGAGAGTGTTCGCGATCAGATGGATCGTCACGGTGTCGAACGGATTCGGGCCGCCCCCGCGGTCTCGCCGGCCATGTACGCGCTGGGGCAGGCGTTGGCCTTCGACAAGCTGCTCAGCGGCAACGAAAACATCTCCTGCCTCACCTGCCACCATCCCTCGGCCGGCAGCGACGATGATCGGGCGCTATCCCTAGGGGAAGGTGGGATCGGTCTGGGGCCCGATCGCACCGAGGGCCCCATCGTTCCCCGCAACGCGCCTGCACTGTTCAACCTGTACACGTACGACACGATGTTCTGGGACAGCCGCGTCTCACAGGGGCCCGGGGACTCGCTGCGTACGCCAGCCGGCGACCAGCTCACCGCGGACATGGTCGAGGTGTTCGACCACGGGGTCGTCTCGGCCCAGGCGATGTTCCCCGTGACCTCGCGCGAAGAGATGCGGGGTGAACCGGGCGACAACGAGCTGGCCGACCTCGCCGACGACGACTTCACGGGAATCTGGGCGGGTCTCATGGCGCGCCTGGGCGGGGTTCCGCAGTACATCGAGATGTTCGAGGCCGCCTATCCCGGAACCGACTTCGAGGAGATGAGCTTCGCCCACGCCGCCAACGCGATCGCTGCGTTCGAGATCGTCGGGTTCGAGTCACGCGACAGCCCTTGGGAACGGCTCGTGGCTGGCAACGACGCTGCACTCGAGACGGACCAGCTCGAGGGTGCCCTGCTGTTCTTCGACAACTGCGCCCAGTGTCACGCAGGGTCGACGTTCTCCGACTTTCGGCACCACAACACTGGCCTCGCGCAGTTCGGACCGGGCAAGGGTGACGGACCCTCCGGCACGGACGACTTTGGTCGCGAGCGCGTCACGGGCAACGCCAACGATCGCTACGCGTTCCGAACGCCACCGCTGTTCAACGTCGAGCTCACGGCCCCGTTCGGCCACGCGGGACAGTACGCGGAGCTGGACGAACACATCGCGCACTACATCCGCCCCGACCAGGTGCTGCGCGGGTACGAGATCGCCGAGCACGTCGATGACTCCGCCCTGTGGCCGTTGATGGTCGACACCACCGAAGCGCTCCTCGCCAGCCTCAGCCGCGATGCGAACACCGACCTCGACGGTCACGGGAACGACCTGGCTCTGGTCGAGCGCTTCCTGCAGGGGCTCACGGGCGACGGCGCGCGGGATCTTTCGGCACTGGTGCCACAGACCGTTCCCAGCGGGCTCCCCGTGGAAGACTGAACCCATCGACGCTCGGGTGGAGCGCGCCGTGCACCCACGTGCACCTCCTCGGGGACCCGCGTCGCGACTCGTCAACCGCGGCCACGGCCAGGTGAGGTGTCCACCGATGGCTCGCGCGAGCACCAACGAGCTGGGTTGCCGCCGCGCGCGTGCATTGGGGCGAGGTCGTCGGCCGCCCGGCGACCGCAGCTGCAACAGACGTACTGCGAGCGCGGAACGACGACACCACCACATTGCTTCCGCCCGCCCCGGGGAATGCACTCCAACCGTGGAGGCACTCAGCGAGACGCCTGGGGTCAGGAACGCCGTCAGCGCGGCCCGTGTCAAGGCCACCAGGGGGCCTCCACCGGGCGTCAACGACCGGTAGACAGCGAAGGCGTGGCGCGCGGGGGCGGTGCACTGGCGCCACGAGACTTCACCACGGCCTGCTAGGCTCGACTTTGGCGGTTTTCCATGGGCCACAACGCCGTCAGCGGCAGCTGCCTGGCGAGGCTGCGCTTCGAAGGCGCATCGGGCCATGCGTCGAGGAGCGAAAACACTGCCACAGCGGTCGGGGGCGGTGTTATGGCGCGTGGAAAACCGCCAAAGTCGAGGCTAGGGCGAGGCGGGCAGCGATGCCAGCCAAG
>JAHZJA010000882.1 GCA_022601155.1 Deltaproteobacteria bacterium
ATGACCATCCCCACGGGCTCCACCGACGTCGAGCCCTGGGCGACGGTCCAGATCGCACTGGTCGACGCGACCCCCGATGCCGCGGCAATCGACCGTCTCGACGCCCTGGGCCTGATGCTCGCAGCCGACGCCTCGGTCGGCGGTGTCGAGCGACGCGACCCCGGCACCCTGGGCGGTACCTCCAGTGTGGAGCTGTGGGCCTACACCACCCCGCCCCAGGTCGAGACGGTGGTCTCCGCAGTCGTGTCGCTCGCCGATACGATGCAGCTGACGGTGACCACCGCGGTCGAGCTGCGCGACGACGACGACTGGCGCGACTCGTGGAAGCAGTTCTACCCGCCACGTGTGGTGGGAGACGGGGCCTTGCTGCTGCGGCCCAGCTGGGTGGAGCGACGCCCCACGGACCCCGCGCGAGAGGTCGTCATCGACCCGGGGCGTGCGTTCGGGACCGGACTCCACGAGAGCACCCAGCTGTGCCTCGACCGCCTGTGCGCGCTGCATGCCGAGGCCGCCCAGAGCCCCGAGGTCGTGCTCGACCTGGGCTGTGGTTCGGGGATCTTGGGCCTCGCCGCCGTTCGCCTGTTCCCCTCGGCCCGGGTGTGGGCGATCGACTTCGATCCCGAGGCGGTCGAGACCACCCGCGAGAACGTCGAGCACAACGGCTTGCAGGACCGCTTCACGCTACAGACGGGGATCGTCGATGACCTCGATGCTCCGCAGGCGCAGCTGGTCCTCGCCAACATTCGACCCTCGGTGCTGATCCCCGCGGCCGCCTCGATTCGCGCTCGCGTGGCGCCGGGAGGACGGGCGGTGCTGTCGGGCATCCTCATCGAGGAAGCTCCCGCGGTCCGTGCCGCCTACCAGGCGCAGGGCCTCGACGTCGTCGATGACGATGCCGTGCGGGGCGAGTGGCAATCGGTCGAGCTGCGGGCGCCATGAGCCCGCGCGTGTTTCATCCGCCCGCCACGTGGCACGCCGGACAGCGCCTGTCGCTCGAGCCCGAGGAGTCGCACTACCTCACCCGGGTGCGGCGCGTGGTCGTGGGCGCGCCCGTCGAGGTCCTCGATGGACACGGAGAGCACTGGGACGCGACGCTCGTCGAGACCACGGGGCGCGCCGCGGTGGTGGAGCTGCTGTCGGCGCGGGCGGTCGTGCCGGTGATGCCGCTGGCCTTGGTGTTGATCGTGCCCGAGCCCCGCGCCACCCTCGAGGCCCTCACCCACGCCAGCGAGCTGGGAGCGACCGCGGTGGACCTGGTGGCGGGCGACCACAGCCCGGGCGGCCTGCCCTCGCAGGCGCGCATCCACCGAACCTTGCGGGCGGCGCAGCGCCAGTGCGGACGCCCGATGGCACCCGATGTTCGCGGGCCCGTCTCGCTCGCCGAGGCCATCGAGGAGCGCGGGCCCGGGGGCTTCGTCGCCAGCGTCCAGGCGCGAAACGAAACCACACCGATCGTGGTGGATTCGGAGCGGGGCGCATGGCTGCTGGTGGGGCCCGAGGGGGGTCTCTCGGAGGCTGAGCGCGATCACGCCACGGCCGCGGGACTGCAGCCCGTGGGCCTCGCCCCCTGGATCCTGCGCACGCCCACCGCCGTCGCGGCCGGCCTGGCCCGCCTGTGGGGCGCAGTGGGCGAGCCCTCCGCCCGACCGTGATAGGCTTCGACGGATGGGCCTGTGGCGCTCGTCGTGTCCTACCGTCTGCCCCGTCTGCGATGCCGAAATCGGCCCCGCAGTGGCCGATGCGGAGCAGCCGAGCTGCCCCGAGTGCACGCACGCGCTTCGCCCGTTGCGGGTCGCCGGTCTGTGGCGACGCACGCTCGCCGGATTGCTCGACGGCGCGGTCTTGTTGCTCACCGCGGGCCTGCTCAACGCTCTGCTCCTGATGTGGCTCGACCCTCCTCCCCTGCTCGGTGACGCTCGCGGCCTGGACGCGATGCTCCGCGTGCTCGACGTTCCGGTCACCGCGGTCCTGCGCCGCTACGCGCCCGCGCTGCTGATGGCGGCGCTGTACTTCGGGCTGTTCTGGTCGATGTTTGGGCAGACCCCCGGACATCGAGTCCTGCGCCTGCGGGTGGTCGACCCCTGGGGGCAGCCACCACGCCCGTGGTGGGCTGCCGTCCGCGTGCTCGGCCACGGCCTGGGTCTCGCCATCGGCGCGATGGGTTGGCTGTGGGTGGCCTTTGATCGCGAGAAGCGTGGCCTGCATGATCATCTCGCACGCACCTACGTCGTGAGGGAAACGTGACCCACCTGCGCCGCTACCTCGAGGAGCACGGTGTGCTCTACCCCGAGCAGCTCGCCGAGGCGACGCGCCGCCAGCAGATCTATGGGGGCAGCCTCGATACCGTGCTGCTCGAGCTCGAGCTGCTCGATCCGGTGACGCTCAGCGAGCTGCTCGAGCGCGCCTGCGGGTTCCCCATCGTCCCTCCCGAGCTGCTCGACAACGGCCTCGAGCGACCGTGGGACCAGATCCCCGAGGACCTCCAGCGCTCACGCTGGGTGGAGCCCCTGTCGACCGAGGGCGGCGAGGTGTTGGTGGGTGTACACCCCGACCTGCCCAACGATCTGCTCGGCCAGCTGCTGCGCAGCGTGGGTCGGATGCGTCCGCTGGTGACTCCGGAGTGCTGCTTGGAGAAGGTCGCCGCCGAGCGCCACCACTCGGTCGTGCCCCAGCGCTACGCGGTGATGTGCGCCGCGTATCTCAGCGCCGTCAGGCGTCGCCCCTCCATATCCGGGGTCTACGAGGTCCCTCGCGATCCTCCGACGTCGACCACCGCCCCGCCGACGCGCACGCCCGTGCCCATTGCTCCGCCGGTCGGAACACCGCAGCCCGCCGGATCCGAGGTCACCGAGCCCGTCGACCTCGGCACGGTGGCCGGCACGATCGATGTTCGTGCGCGGCCGCCCATGGACCTTCCCGCCGCGCGCACAGGGGCCACCGTGGTGCCCACCACGCCTCCGCCGCAGCCGGCCGCGCCCTTCATGCCGGCCAAACCGGGCGACACCGCACCGCCGTCCGCGGGCCCCGACGCTCCCGTCGCCGATGCTCCCGTGGCGGCCCAGACTCCCGTCGCCGATGCTCCCGTGGCGGCCCAGACTCCCGTCGCCGATGCTCC
>JAHZJA010000883.1 GCA_022601155.1 Deltaproteobacteria bacterium
ACCGCGGGATCGGGTGCGTACGGCCGGTACCGCACGTACTCGATCAGCACGGTGTCGCGACGGAGCTGCTGCTGGACCTGCGGCACCGTGACCGTCTCGGCGGACATCGCCGACCGTTCCAAGACGTGGCCCGCCAGCGTGTCCCGAGCGCGATCGACCCGGACCCGAGCGGACTCGATCTCCGCCTGCAGCGACGGCGTCATCGAGGTGCGCTGGCTGGTGGCAATCACCCGAGACAGCCACGCCTTGGCGTGTCGAAGCTGCTGCATGGCCACGCGTCGCGACGGCGTCATCCGCTCGTGGAGCATCGCGTGGTCCTGTGCGAGCAGGTCTTGCACCTGGGCCTTGCGGCGCAGCACGGTGGTCAGGGCCAGCGTCGCCGCGCCCTCCTCCCGCCCGTCGTGCTGCAGATGGAGGGAGACCACCTCGAACATCCGCGCCCGGAATCGGACCGTGGCACGGATGATGCGCGCCGCCTCGCTCGTTCCCACCATGTGGCGCAGGTGCCGATGCTCCGCGGCGAGCCCTGCCCCCATCGCCTCTCGGGCGGCGACGTGCTGTCCCTGTGCCCGCAGGGTTCGGCCCAAGCCGCGCCAGGTCTCCGCCGTGTGGGGATGCGCGTCCCCGATCATGGTGCGCTGGATGGCCAGCGCGCGCCGAAGCAGCGGCTCGGCCCGTCGATGGTCGCCCTGCACCGCGTACACCTGGGCCAGGCCATGCAAGAACAACGCGGTCTGGTGGTGCCGAGCGCCAAGGGCCGCCTCGGTGATCGCCAACGCACGCTCGCATAGCTCGACGGCGCGGTCTCCTCGTCCGCGGGCCGCCTCGACCAGGCCGAGGTTGAAGATGGACATCGCGGTGCTGTGATGACCGGGCCCGCGAGTATCGCCGTGGATGGCGATCGCGCGCTCGTACATCGTCGCCGCCGCATCGTGCTCCCCCCGTACCCACAACAGCAACGCGAGGTTGTTCATCGTGACGGCTGTCAGGGGGTGACGGGCTCCGAGCCCCGCCTCGCAGCCCGCCAGCACCCGCTCCAGCGCGGCCTGGGCTCGATCGTAGGCGCCCTGCGCTCGGTAGAGCACGGCCAGGTTGTTCAACGTCGCCAGCGTGTTGATGTGAGCGTCGCCCAACGCCTCGCTGCTCACCGCCAGCGCCTCTTCATACAGAGCCTCGGCCCGACCGTAGTTGCCCTGCTGGCTGTGCACCGCGGCCAGGTTGTTGATCGTCGCGGCGACGCTCGGATGCCGTCGTCCAAGTGTCTGCTCGTACACCGCCAGCGCCTGCTCTCCCACCGCCTGGGCTCGCGAGAACTCTCCCAGCAGCTCGTGGATGTGCGCGATGTTGGTGAGGGTCGTAGCCACGTCGGGATGGGCGGGACCCAGCGACCCGCGCTGTAGGGCCAGCGCCTCCTCGAACCACTGCCGCGCCTGTGCGTAGTGGCCGAGCGAGCCGTGGGCCATCCCCAGCGCATCCATGGCGCGAGCCGTTCGCGGATGGGCCGGCCCCAACGCTGGGATGGCGGAAGCCACGGCCTCGGTCAGCAGTCGCAGTGCGCTGCGATAGCGACCCATCTTCGAGTGCAGTGCGCCGATGTGGCTGAGCAGCTCCACCGTCTGGGCGTCATCGGGTTGAATCGTCGCCCGACGGATCGACAGCGCACCGAGCAGCAGCGCCTCCGCCCGCGGGTAGTGACCCAACTGCCCGAGGGTGGTCGCCAGGTTCTTCATCGCGACGGTCGTCCGGGGCGCTCGTGTCCCGAGCACTCGTCGCTGGATCTCCAGCACGCGCTCGTCCCACACGAGCGCGTCCGCGTACGCTCCGCGAGCGAAGTACCGACTCGACAGTGCCTCCATCGCCTCGACGACATCCGTCGGTCGACCTCTCGCCCGGGCCAGCTCGACGTCGCGCTCGAGGGAGGCGAGCGTGGGTTCATCGGAGCGACGAGGATCCCGCGGTGGGCTGGCGTTCGCCGACTGGATCGCAAACGACACCAGCGCGACCCCGACGAGGAGCGCCCCTGCGGTCGCCATCCAGCTCCAGCCCCGCACAACGCTCACGGCAGTCCCAGAGCACGGCGGAGCACGGTGGTGGTTCCCGGTCGTTTGGGCTGAGTCAGCCACTGGTAGACGCACGCAGGCTGTTGTGCACACACCGCGGGGCCGAGATCCGAAGCGACGTCCGGAGCCAGCGCGACGTCGGAGACCGGGACCGCCTCGAACAGGGCCAACAGTCGCAGTGCATCGTCGACGGTGTCGGTGAGGCGCCACCGAAGATAGGCCAGCGATAGCGCCTCCCGTGGGGTGTGGCTGGGATCGATCACCAGCGCCTCGAGCAATGCCGAGTCGTACTCACCGCGACCACGCGGGGTGCCTGCGTCCCAGGTACACAGCGCGGTGTACTCGGCCCAGTTGACCAACGGCTTCCACCCCGACCGCGCAGCCTGGTAGGCATCGGCGTAGGCTCGGGCCGCGTCACACCACCGGTGGCCAAAGACCAACGCATCGCCGCGTACGGCCATCACCCGTGCCCGAAGCCAGCGCTCGCACGTCGAAGGTGTGGGCAGCGCCTCCACGGTGCGGCGGCGCAGCGCTCCGTCTCGATCGCCCCCACGCGCGGCTACAATCGAGACGGTCCCGACCGCCGCGAGCCTCGTACACGGCTGGTCGCCCGAGCGCCCAATCGCATCGCTGAGCAGTGCTTCGGCCTGAGAAAGA
>JAHZJA010000884.1 GCA_022601155.1 Deltaproteobacteria bacterium
ACCGTCCACAGCGAGACGGCCAGGCCGAGCGTCAGCATCGAAAGGCACGAGCCCGCGATCGAGATCAGCATCACCGGTCGTCGCCCCACACGATCGCTGATCTTGCCGAGCAGCGGAGCGGCCAGGAATTGCGCGAGCGAGAAGCTCGTCGACAGCAGTGCCACCAGCTGTGGCGAGGCACCAAAGTTGGTCGCGTAGAACGGAAGAACCGGGAGGATGATCCCAAAGCCCACCAGGTCGAGGAACAGCGTCAGCCACAGCGTCGCGAACGCCTTGACGGGAACGTCGGGCGTAGGTGTGGAAGACGCGTCAGACATGGGCCGGGCCCGGGACCTTGGCACGCGCGGCCCCACCACGCCATTTCCAACGGTGCGATCGAGCGAGAGCGCACGCCACCCATGGCGCAGATCCGAAGCCCCAGCCGGTCGACATGATGCAAGGGGAAAGTGTCGAACACCAGGGTTTGGTACGGGTTTGGCCCAGTCGCCCCACGCTCGGCTCGGGCGCCGGGCGTGGTGTCGGCGACCACGCCCACCGTCGCAATGTGGTCTTCGCGCGGTCGTCGAAGATCGGCAGGCGCTGTCGGTTGTGCGCGGGGCATTCGGTGGCCACAATCGGGGTGGAAGTCGTCCGATGTCGGCGCACGATCTCACCGGCACCAGGCTCAAGGACCGGTATCGCCTCACCGCGGTCCTGGGCACGGGCGGCATGGGCCAGGTCTACAGCGGGGTCGACGAGGTCCTCGATCGAAAGGTCGCGGTCAAGGTCTTGCTGCGGGAGTTCGCCGACCGGCCCCGCTACCACGAACGTTTTCTCCGCGAGGCCAAATCCGCGTCGAAGATCCAGCACCCCAACGTCGTTCAGATCATCTACTTCGGTCAGACTCCCGACTGCTCCCTGTTCTACGCCATGGAGCACCTGCGCGGCCGCGACCTCGCCCACCTGCTGTATCGGCACGGTCCGCTCCCGTGGCCTCGCGCGCGGCACATGTTGCTGCAGATGGTTCGCGCCTTGGCCGCGACGCACGAGCGCAACATCGTGCATCGGGACATCAAGCCGGCCAATTTCTTCGTGGTCCAGGCCCGCGGCCTCCAGGATTTCATCAAGCTCATCGACTTTGGGATCGCCAAGCTCGCCGCCGATCCGGCTCGCCACGAGCAGTCCTCGGACAACAGCCTGACGGGTGTGGGCGAGGTGATGGGCACCGCCAAGTACATGGCACCCGAGCAGGCGTACGGCTCGTCCGACGATCCGCGCGTCGACATCTATGCGGCGGGAATCGTCGCCTACGAGATGCTGGCCGGCCAGGTTCCGTTCAAGGGAGAGACGACCTTCGAGATCCTGCAAAAGCACGTGGCCGACCCGCCCACGCCTCTGCGGAGTTTCGATCCCAACATCCCTGCCGCCGTCGAAGACCTGGTGATGTGTGCGCTGGCCAAGCAAGTCGAGGACCGCTTCGCCTCCATGGACGAAATGGCGGCTGCGATCAGTGCCATCTCGGCCGATGCTCCCGTCACATCCCAGCACTCGACGCCGCCGTCGCGACCGGAACCCGTCGCCAATGCGACCGCGGTGGCGGAGGTTGCTCCGCCCGCGGGACGTACGGTCGTTGCCGCCGAGGCTGCGCCGCAGCCCGACCACACCCCGAGCGAGTCCGTCACCCGCATCTCCAAGCGCTCGACGCAGTCTTCCTCCAGGCCCGCCGAAGGACCCAGCGCCCCGCCTCCGTTCGGGGGCCAGGCCCCATCGCCATCGGACACCGAACCTTCGATCGTCCACGGCGACCCCGACCCCGACCATCATGTCGACGCCACCATGAGTGGCTCGATGGAGCTGACGCCCCAGGCCCAACCGCCACGCCGTGGGCGACGACGCGTCGCGCTCCACGTCGCCTTCGCCGCGGGGGCCCTCGCCATGGGGTACGGCGGTATGGAGTGGCTCAACGGCGGAAAGAAGAAGTCGGCGTCGCCAGCCGCCACGCCCGCGAGCTCGACGGCACCGAGCCCGCCGACCCCGACTGCGGCGGCTGGCGCCAACGAAGCCGGCCCCGAAGCTGCGCCCGAGACCAAGACGGCACCGCTCCCGTCGGTCGACTCCTCAACGCCCCGCCCTGCCGACTCACCCGCCCCCCGGGGTTCGCGACGCGGCAGCAAGCGTGCGGGGCACAACCGCGGTGCCTCGGCGGCCTCGCCCCCCTCCACCGACGACGCGCCGCCGTCTGAGACCGAGACGGCGCTCGCCCCGGTCTCGGCCGAAGACGAGAAGCTCGGCACCCGCCTCGAGTCCCGACTCGAGAAGAAGTGCTGGATCCACGCCACCTCGTACACCAAGGCTCCGCTCGAGCTGCAGGTGACGATCAAGGCCTCGGGCAAGGTCGTCGCCGACCCGTGGAGCGATCTCGACTCGTCGCTCCGCACCTGCCTGCGCGGAGGGCTAGGGCTGGTCAACTTCCCCGCGGGTGCGCGCCGCTTGCTGACGCTCACGCTGAAGTTCTAGGCTCGACTTTGGCGGTTTTCCATGGGCCACAACGCCGTCAGCGGCAGCTGCCTGGCGAGGCTGCACTTCGAAGGCGCATCGGGTCATGCGTCGAGGAGCGAAAAACACTGCCACAGCGGTCGGGGGGCGATGTTGTGGCGCGTGGAAAACCGCCAAAGTCGAGTCTAGGCGAACGGCACCTCGCCGCTCACCCGCACGGATCGTCGACCGCACCGTAGTCGGCCGGAAGATCACACCCTCCCGACTGGACGTTGAGCCGCGTGCTCACCCCGGTGCAGGAGACGGCAGGATCGTCGTTGACCCCCGGCACCACCGCTCCGCACGGGAACGCCCCCGTGGCGGGATTCCACAGCGGTACATCGGTCAGCTCGCCCTCCACGCGGTACAGAATCTCCGCCCCGATGTCGTCGCCGTCGAAGCCGGCCCCGCGCAGGGGACTGTCGTCGGGCAGGAACGCCACGCACTGCCTCGCCCCCACCCCGACCGATCCCGCGTCGATCGACATCGAGCTGCGAACGTTGCCGCGCTCGTCGCCGATCTCCTCGGCCGCCTCGTAGTCGGTGAAGCCGCTGTCGAACGCATTGCTGCGCTCCACCAACCAGCTGTCGTGCCCGGTGACCGAGATGCCCGTCCCACCGGAGCGCAGCGCCAGAACATGGCGCGCCTCCACGCTGCATCCGCCATCGAACTGCTCGCAGAGCACGCCCGGTTGTTCGTCGGCCGACATGCCTCCAGCCTGCGCGTCGACGGTCGTGAACCCATCGACCGCGCTGGCGATCGCACTGCGGAAGTACACCCCGTAGCCCGTCGATGCGACCGCGATGCTGTCAACGACGGCGTTGCGCTCGGACGACAAGCCGTTGTTCCCTCCCACCACGTAGCCGTTGATCACCCCGACCGTCGCGTTGCCGATGGCCAGGTTGTCGCTACAGTCCGCGCCAATCTGAACGCCCGCGCCCATCGGCCCCTCGGCAATGCAGTTCTCGAACCGGCTGAAGGTCACGTCGCGGAACGTACCGAACCCAACATCACCCGCCCCGGGCGTCGAGCTGCAGAAGGGAGGATCGACGGGCGCCGGATCCGGGCAAGGCGCGAGGTCTTCGTGACCACCGCCGTGGGCATAGCAGCGGCGCAAGGTGACCTCCTGCGAGCTGTCGAGCAGGAACCCGTTGCGGTGAAACGAGTACGCCTCGGACTCCTCGACCAACACCCGGGCCGAGCCGAGCACCCCGTACAGGTGATTGTTGAAGTAGCGGTTGGAGTACGAGAACAGCAGCCGCCGCGCCACGATGTCGGTACTGTCGCGAATGGAGAACGCGTAGGTCTGCTGGCCCCCGTCGCTGGGCGGTAGATCGGCCTCGTGCCCTCGCAGCCCCAAGATTCTCCAGTGCTGGCACCCGTCGATTTCGAACGCGCCCACGGTACCGTCTCCCGCGAGGACGGCCTGCCGCTCCGACTCGGCCCGGATCGAGATCGGTTCCTCCGCGGTCCCTGACACCGCGTTGCCGCGAGCGGAGCAGTCGATGTTCGGCAGCCCCGTCGTGCTCGGCGCATACTCGCCATCGAGCAGCACCAAGCTCTGGCCCGGCTGCAGCTGCGGCAGGGCCCGTTCGAACGTCAACCACGGATCACGTCGCGTGCCCGCTCCTCGGTCATCGCCATCGGGGGAAAGGTAGATGCACGCGTCGTGGTGGGCCGGGTTGTCGTCGTCGCAGTCGGGGCCGCGACAGTCTTGCCCCTGTCCGTAGCCATCACCATCGAAGTCTTGGCACACCACCACAGGCGGGCACCCATCGGTGTCGGTCGTGTCCGAGCCACCCGAGCCGGTATCGTTCATCGACGTCGAAGAGCCATCCGACGAGCCGCCGCCACCGTCGTCCATCGGCTCGAGACACGCCCCGGCCAAGCCCCCTCCCGCGTACTCGTCGTAGCGCTGGCCCGAGTCGCAGTCCTCGGTGGGATAGCTGCAAAACCCCGTCGGCTGGCAGACCCCCTGCAGGCCACGGCTGAGGCAGTTGTCGTTGGTCGTGCAGCGGAACACGCTGGGCCCGAGGCACGCCCCCAGCCCAGCCCCGGCGGCTGCCACGAGCACGAGGTTGAGAGCACGCACCACCATCACGATATCAGGCGGGCGCGGGATCGCATGCCACGGAGAGCACCCCCGCGGAAACGAGTTCCGTGAGCACCGCGAGCGCATCCTGCCCGCCGAGGGTTGGCGCCCAGGCCATCGCCTCACGGACCGTGAAGCGAGAGCGGATCGCCAGCCGCTGGATCCACGCCAACCCCGCAATGGGCAGCGACCACTCTTGGCCTCCACCGTAGAAGTACACCGCGTCGCCCGTGCCATCGTCGGCGTCGGCCACCAGCCACCGCAGCGGGCGCGCCGGGTCTCGGACCACGACGTGGTCTGGCCCGAGCTGGGTATCGGCCGCCGCCACGAAAGCACCCAGCGAAGCGAGCCCGCGCTCGTGCTCGATGGCCCATGCTCGATGCACGGCCCGCGGATCGAGGGTCTCGAGCTGCGCCCGAAGATCGTCCCACCGCTCGCGAACGACCGTCGCGGCCTCGGCCCCCCCGAGGTCGGCGCGAAAGTGGGGGTCGGCCATCAACGCCCGTGTCATCACGGCGGTGACCAGCTCCATGACTGGCGTGCGCGGTGGGCTGAGCGAGATCGCGGCGGAGCGGGTCACCGCCTGCGTACGATGCCAGGTGCCCGGAGGCACGTAGAGCGCATCCCCAGGGGACAGCTCGTACTCGCACAGCTGGTCATCGGAGGGTGGTCGGACTGGCGTGCCGTCGTCGCCGACCATCGGCATGCTCTGGTGCGGATGGGTGAGCACCGCTTGCCCCTGAAGATCGACCTCGGATCCCGCCGTGGC
>JAHZJA010000885.1 GCA_022601155.1 Deltaproteobacteria bacterium
ACTTCACCGCCGCCGCTCCGCTCGCGACTGGCCTCGCCACCGGCCTGCTCGGCTACCAGGGCATGGTGCACCACGTGTGCTCTACCGATGCCGACTGCGGAGACGGTGATGCATGCAACGGAGACGAGCGCTGCGAAGACAACGCGTGTCTGCCTGCCGCTCAGCCCCTGTCGTGCGACGACGATGACGTATGCACGGCCGACGCATGCGATGCCGCCACCGGATGCTCCAACGCCGACATCGTCGGGTGCTGCGTGGGCGATGCGGACTGCGCCATCGATGAGATCTGCGACACCGGAGCCAACACCTGCGTGCCCCTGGGTGGTGCCAGTGAAGGCGGCGGCGAGTCGGGGGCCGACACGGGCGGCTCGGCGGGCGGGCTGACCGGCAGCAGCGGCGACGAGACCGGCGGCGATGGACTCGATGCGGGTGCGCGGGGCGACGGCGATGTGTCGGGCTGCACGTGCCGGTCCGAATCGGGCGGCGGGGCCGGCTGGGGACTGGTGCTCCTGGTCGCCGGGCTGGGATGGCGACGGCGGACGTCGACGCGCGTCGTGCAGCGACGATAGCGGACCGCCGATGTCCCCCTCGGAGTGGGGGTAGGCCCCGTGCATGCGGCGGCCTACCCCCCCACTGCCACCCCCTGCTACGCAGCCGCCCGATGGCGCAGCGCAGCGACGAGGAATTGCGGGACGCCGCAGCCGAGGCGGGAATCTCACCGCACGAGCTGCGGCACGCACTGGCCGAGCGACAGGGCGACGCACTGGATCGGCCGTCGGATGCCACGACAATCATGGGACCGCCCGACCGCGGCGACTCGGCCACGCATGTCGAGGGCCGGGTGGCACGGGCTCCGGCGGCGGCACTGGCCGCGGTTCGAGCCTCCATCGAGCGTCAGACCGGGCGCACCGGTCACCGCCAGGGTGACCACGAAGCCGACGTGGTCGACGATGGCATCGGCCTGACGTATCGGGTGCGCACTCGGGAGGACGGCGCCGACGGAGCCCTGGTTCGGGTGGATGTCGACCCCACCGCGGGCAAGAGCTTCCGCAACCTGGCCGCCACGGGCGTCATCGGAGTGACCCTGGCGATCGTAGGCCTGGCATCGCTCATCGGGTCGACGGTGATGCTGCTGGGCGGCGCGGGGCTGGGCATCTTGGGAGGGCTGCTGGTCTTCCGGCGAGCCGCCGCGCTGTCGTCGGGCGTCACCAATGCGCGTGCCATCTCCGCGCACGCCCTGATGGAGGCCGAGGACGCGACCCGGGCCATCGCCACGCCGCCGTCCCGAGCCCTGCCGCCGGGCACCTGAGCCCACTTCCGCTGCCTGCGGCCGCGCCCCCACAATTGCGAACAGGCCCGCCGGGCAATCCCGACGGGCCTGATGGCGTGTGCGAACGTATCGCTCAGTCGCGGCGGCGTCGCGACGCGAAGCCCATGCCGAGGCCCAGCAGCATGAGCATCATGCCGCCCATGCTCTCGTTGGTGTTGCGGCAGCCGCAACCGCTGGAGTCGGCACCGTCGGCCTCGAGCCCGGTGTCCTCGCCCTCGTCGATGGGGCCACCCTCCCAGCCCTGAGCGGCGTTGTAGGCCGCCAGCGCGCTGTCGATGCTCGCGGTGTTGTCGGTCAGCAAGATCGGCGCCCCCGAAGACATGACCTCCTGAACTTGCTCGTCCGAAGGCATGGACCAGGCGGGCTCACCATCGAAGTCGGGCCAGGGCGCTCCGGCGGGCAGGTACACCTGACGGCCGTCGGGGAGCACGTAGACCGAGTCGCCGTTGCAGAGGATCCGCTGGGTCGCGACCTGAGCGTTGGTGACCTCGGCCAGCTCCGCGTTCTCGTGGAACATCGGGTCCTCGGTCATCTCACCCGGCGAGATGGTCGTGTACATGCGGGTGAGGTAGGAGTTGTCATCGAGCAGCGACAACGCGTGCTGCCCCGGCGCCACGACGCGCTCTTCGAGGGCCGCGGAGAACCGCAGGCCGTCCCAGGCCATCTCGTCGATCTGGTCCTCGTAGCAGCTGAGGCAGCCGTAGAAGGTGTCCGCATCGAGACCGGCCGGGATGGGCAGGAACTCGTCGAGGATCGGCTGAACGAGAGGATGGGTGGGCTGACAGCCGTTGCCGAAGTCGAGGTCGCAGAAGAACAGGCCCTGCGAGGTCAGCTCGTCGATGATGCTGGTGAGCTCGAGGTTCTCGAAGACGGTGCTGTTCCAGCTCTCCGAGAACAGGTTGCCGCGACCCACGGTGTCGGAGGTACCGGCATACTCGGTGACGAACGCCCGGCCGCCAGCCATGGGAGCGTCGACGGCCTGCGAGATGATGTCTTTGTAGTTGCTGGCCAGGCCGGCTGGGGTCCAGTCGATCTTGACCTGGTTGATCTCCACGTGCCGGTAGTTGCGGGGCACGGTGCGAGAAGAGCCCAAGAAGAAGCTGCGAATCTCCATGTCCTCGACCGCGGCGATCCGGGTGAGGCGCAGAGGAATGCAGGGCTCGTCGCTCTGGAAGCGCAAAACGATGGGATGGATCTCATCGACATCGGAGCCGCCGGTCAGCTTGACCGCACCAAACAGGTGTCCCTCGTCGAGGTAGGCCTGGAGGATTTCGACGGCCGCCGGATCGGTCTGGTAGTCGTTTTCGACGAGCCACTCGTTGACCTGCTCGGCGGTGCCACCCTCGAGCACGGTGATCTCGTAGGCGCCGACGGTCTCCTGGGCCACGACCTGCGGGGGCGGAGGCTCTCCGCCGGGGTCTTGCCCGCCGTCTTCGGCCGCACCCGAGGTTCCGGCCCCGTCGGACGGAAAGTCGTCGTTCTCGTTGCTGACGCTGCAGTCGTCGGGCGTGGTGTTGACCAGATAGTTGGGGACGGTGCCGCTGAGCATGTTCTGCATCAGCACCTCGGAGCCCACGCTGAACTCCGGCAGCGACTGCAGCGGAATGACCCAACCGAAGCGCTCCGCCTCACCCTCGTACTGGATCTGGATGTGCGCCTCCATGAAGTCGCCATCGCGCACGAACAGGATGTTCTCGCCCGACTGGTCGACCGGCATCGGGGTCGGACCGCCGTCGCAGAACGTGCCACCACAAGCCTCGGCCGTCTGCGGCGTCCCCATCGCCATCGTGGCGGCAACCAGCGAACCCAACGAACACACCAAAAATCCGCGTTTCATCAATCTAAGCTCCTGA
>JAHZJA010000886.1 GCA_022601155.1 Deltaproteobacteria bacterium
ACCCGCTGGAGGTAGTCGGGGTCGGGAGGGTCGACCGAGCCGATTCCCAGCGAGACACCGTGGAACACCACGGGCATCTGAGGGCGAAGGGCATCCAAGACCGCGCGAGGTCGACCGCCCGGTCCAAGGAAGTTCTCGGTGATCGCCTCCACCCAGTCCACGTCGAGCCCCTGCTCCAGGGCGCGGGCGTAGTGGGGCACCCGCAGGCCCACACCGTGGCCGAGATACGGCCGCGGGACGGGGGCTTCAGGGGCGGGGTCGGGGGAGATCACGGTCCGCAATCAGGCTTACGTGCCTGGCGAGGATTCGTTTCGGTGCCGGGCGCACAACGCCCCAAACAGTGTCCCACGAACCCTACGCCAGCATCGCGTCGATCGGGCTCGCGAACACCGCGCGGTCGATGATCCGCCGTTCCCTTGCCTCCGGGGTCTCCGATGCCGTAACAACCGGCCGCATCGGGCGTTTTCCTCGCCCGGGGTCACCTCTCGTGACACATCAGGGAGCGATCATGACGACGAAGACCGCGCTACTGGCGACCCTCGTGCTGGCTGCCGCCGCTTGCGAAAAGTCCGGCGAGCCCAGCAATCCCCCCGCCGATGGGGGCAACACCGAAACCACTCCGGCCGCCGACGGCGGAACCGAAGCTGCCGATGGCGGCGAGACGGCGACGGCCCCCGGGGCCCCCGACGTCAAGTGGGCCGACAAGTCCTTCCAACAGCGCAAGGAGTGGATGGGCATCGAGGTCCTTCCCAAGATGAAGGGGCTGTTCCAGGAGTACGACAACGCCCAGTTCAAGGGCTTTGGCTGCGACACCTGCCACGGCGACGACGGCAAGGACAAAGAATACAAGATGCCCTCGGATGCGATCTATCCGCTGCCCAAGGCCGATCCGATCACGGCGGCAATGGAGTACGACGAGGCAGTGACCAAGTTCATGATGGAGCGTGTCGTGCCCGAGACCGCCGCGCTGCTGGACATGGAGCCCTACAACCCGGAGACCGGGGAGGGCTTTGGATGTTTCGGGTGTCACCCCGCGGAGTGACCAGACGAAAGAACACACCAATGAGTAAGAACCTCGCGACCACTTTCGCCCTGACCGCGGCTGCCCTGTTCCTGGGCGGCTGTGGCAAGGATGCCCCGCCCACTCAAAACCCGGGAGCCGACGCTGCTCCGGCCGCCGATGGTGCCGCGACCGACGTCGCCGCCGCTTCCGACGATGCCGGGGAGGTCAAGTGCTTCGGGGTCAACACGTGCGCGGGTGAGAGTGCGTGCGACGTTGCTGGTGCCCACGACTGTGGCGGCCAGAACGAGTGCAAGGGCAAGGGCTGGATCCTCATTGCCAAGTCCGACTGCGACTCGCAGGGCGGCACCATCCTCTAGCTCGAGTACGACCCTGCCTCGGCGGTGGCCCTGCGTTGGCCTGCCGCCGAGGTCGTGGTTTGGCTGGGGGAACTGACAGTGCACTACGATCGAATCGCGACAGGAACGGCGTGGCCGTGGCTGCTCGTGGTGGGTGGTGTCGTTGGGTGTCGTGGAGAGCCCGCAGACCTGGGAGGTGGCGGCTCGACCACGCTCGACGGACCCACCAGCGGCGGGACGGCAGGACCGTCGACATCCAGCGCCGACGAGACCGGGACGGTCGGTGGCAGTGGCACCGCCGGAGGCGAGAGCGCCGATCTACCTCCGCCAGGCCCCCCTGGTGGCGACGCATGCCCCGAGCTGGGGTGCCTGCCGTGCGGACAGGGGCGAGGCTGCGCGGTGGGGACTCCGTTGGTCGAGGGGACCTGCTGCGTACAGGGCGATCCGCTCGTCCGGATCGGTACCGGGTACGGCTCCGAGATCGTCGATATCGAGGTGCAGGGCGACCTGTCGATCTCGTGCGGTGGCTTTGGGGCCTCGATCGAGAACATCGCCGATCCCACGCAGCCGGTGGTCGTCGCGCTGGCCTCGCCTCGTTGCCAGCACATTGCCTTTGGGCCACAGCTGGACGACGGCAGCCAGATCTTCTACCTCGCCCACCACGGCGATACGTGGGTCGACACTCCGTTCCTGGGCGCGTATCGGCTCTACACCGACGACTTCCTCGAAGAGATTCACCTCGAGGGTGACCCCCAGGTGCTGTTCGAAGGCCTGACGTGGCGTGACGGCTGGCTGTATGTCGCCGCCCACGGCGGGGGTCTGCGCGTGTACTCGACCGACGCCCTGGGGATACCCACCTTGGTCGACGTCGTCGGTGGATTCGACAATGCACTGCGCCCGACGCTCCAGGACGACGCGCTGTACGTCGCCGATGGTGTCGGCGGCCTGCGGGTGCTGTCGGTGGCCCAGCCGGGGCAGCCCACGGCTGTGGGGGCGCTGCCGCTGCCGGGCATGGTGCGCGACGTGGTGGTCAGCGGCAACGAGGCCTATCTGGCCAAGGGTGGCGACGGTGTCGACATCGTCGACATCTCCAACCCCGCTCGCCCGGCCGTCTCGGGCCACATCGAGACCCGCGGCACCGCGCAAGCGGTCGCGGTCGACGACGAGATCGTGGCCATCGCGGCGTGGAGTCACCTGGCCGTGCACGATCGTCAGACGGGACAGCTGCTGGGTACCGAGCGGGTCAACGGCTCTCCATCATTCGAGCAGGACATCGCCGTCGACCTGGCAGACGGCCTGATCTTCGTGGGCGAGTGGGAGAACCTCCACGTCATCGAGCACCACCCAGGCCAGGTCAGCGCCGACATCTGGGTGGAGCAAGACCTGATGAGCTTTCCCTTCGCGGAATCCGACGAGCAGGTGGTCGTCGTCCGCAACCGTGGCTACCTCGACCTGTTCGTCGACGACATCGAGGTCACGGCCCCGTTTGTCGCCGACGAGGCCTGGCTGCAGGTTCCGCCCCAGGCCGGTCGTGCGTTCGAGGTGCAGTTCAATCCACCTGCCCCGAAGGCAGGCTCGGCGGCGCTGCGCCTGCACTCCAACGACCCCGACCCCACCCAGTCTCCGGTGACGGTGCCGCTGGTGGCCCGCGACTCGCCGGGTCTGGACGTCGGCGATACGCTCACGTCGGATTTTGCGTTCCTGGACCCCAGCGGCTCACCCGACCTGGCGGGGCTCGAGGGCCACGTGGTCGTGCTGGCCTACTTCGCTCTGTTCTGACCCATCTGTGGTCTGGAGTTGCCAGACATCGACGCCACCATTTGGCAGGAGTATCAGGACCAGGGGGTGCTGGTGTTCGGGATACACCCAGGCGATCCACCCGAGGCGGTGGCCAACTTCCTCGAGCAGACGGGCATCACCTTCCCCGTGCTGGCCGACGAGGGCACGCTGTTCGACTTCGTGTTTCCCTCCGGGGTGGGCTACCCGTACCCACGCGACGTCGTGATCGGCAAGGACCTCACCGTCCGCTCGATCAAGAACTCCTTCAACCAGGCCGAGATGGACTCGCTGGTGCAGGCCCTGATCGCCGAGTGAGGCTGATCCCTGCTCCTGCCCACGCGGTCAGGGGGCGGGTGGGGTGGTCATGTGAATGTCGAACGTGATCTCGTAGGGGATGCTCGTCGGGGTCTCGCGGGCGTTGATGATGAGGTGGTACTCGCTGGCCGGGAGATTGCGGGCGAACTCGAATTCCGGGTCGATGCCGAGGTTGTCGAACGACGGGCACCCACCGCTGGCTCCGCCCGTCTTGCCCTCGCCCATGCGCAGCGGTCGGCCAGGGGCGAGGAAGTCCATCAGCGGTAGCTCTATCTCGGGGGTGTCCAGCGGGCAGGGTCCGCCGCCCGGGGCGTTCATCTGGACCGAGACCGAGGCGCCCTCGGGCACGATGAACGCATAGTGGTCCTCGTCGCACGGGCCGCCCACCGAGCCGGTGATCGTCACGTGGGCCTCGGCCTGCGGGCTGCCGATCATGTCGACCCCCGTGAAGATGTCGTTGGGCTCACCCTCCGAGGCGGTGCCGTCGACGATCAGGCGGCGACACTGTTCATCGCACCCGCTGCCCCCGTCGCAGCTCTCACCGGGCTCGATTACCCCGTTGCCGCACTCGGACTTGTTGATGGACAGGGTGATGTCGCCGATCGTGTCGGGGTCGAGGCTGTCGATGCTGACGATGTAGCGCTTGTCCTCGGTGGCCACGATGGCGAAGTCCTCGTCGAACCCCGCACCGCAGCGGTCACGCACCTTGCGACAGCTGTTGGCGGAGCAGTCGTCGAGCACCACGATGGCGACGTCCTGGTCTACCGTCTGAGGCGCGGCGTTGATGTTCCAACGCTCGCCCCGCTTGGCATCCAGGATGAAGAACGCATCGGGGCCCTGGTACTGATCGGGCACGCACTTGGGGTAGCCCAGACCCACGCTGTTGAACGCGTCGAGCGGTAAGTTGAGCGACGTGGACTCGGCAATGACGGGGATGTCCGCGTTGACGCAGGCGTCGGCGAACAGCTCGGCGGGATCGGGTCCGCCGTCTTGCTCGGCTTCGAGATACAGGCTCTCGTCGAAGACCGAGCACGCGGTGAGCAGAGCCAAGGAACACGGGCCGAGTAAACGATGCATGCGATTATCGATTGCCACGGGTGTAGGGGTTGGACTCGGGCCCGTCGCCCAGGGGGTTGGTGCTTCGGCTGGGCGAGGTCGGCGAGGGCGGAGCCGCGGCCGGAGTCTGCGCCGCGGCGGTCGGCTCCGCCTCCCGCGACTTGCTCGCTCGTCGGGGCCGTCGCTTCGTGCTGCGCTTGTGCGCGGGCGTAGGGGCGGCAGGAGGCTCGCTCGCACCACTTGGTGCCCCCTCGGGCGTCGGCTCGACGGGGGCCGGCGTCGCCGTGGACGGTGTCCCGGACTGGGGTGGCGCTGATGGTGAGGGCGGGTCCCCGGCGGCCGGAGTCGGAGGCTCGACCGCGGCGGGTGCAGGGGTCGAGGTTGGGGCGGGCACCCCAGCGGCCGAGGGCATCACCGCACCGGTCTTGGGCGCCGCGGCGCGAGCGGTGGGCATGGCAGACGCCTCCGCCGCGTGAGGGGCCGGTCGGGCCTGATGGGTGGACGCAGCCACGGGCGTGGGCTCGCCGCAGGTCATCACGACGCCCATCGTGGCGAGCACCCCCGCGAGGGTCCCTCCCACGAACACGCCCCAGCGTCGCGACTTGGGCTCGGCCACGACCTCGGTGAGTGCCGGCGCGGCGGCATCGGTGGCCGCGTGCGCACGAGAGAACGCGAGCGTAGCGGCGCCGCCGTGCTCTCCGGGCGGCCGGGCCTGCGCCGGGGTGTCGGCGGGGGTGAGCGAGCCCATCACCCGCGACACCGAGCTGACCTGTCGCTTGCGTTGGATGGTGCGACGCCGGGCACGAAGGCCCTCGCCCGCTGCGACCTCGACCCAGTGCCCGATCTCATAGGTCGGTGCGAGCAGGCCATACTCGGTGCCGAAGGCCCTCAGATCATCGGCCATCGCGCGGGCGGAGGGGTAGCGCTCCTGGGGATCGCGGGCCAGCGCTCGCAGACAAATCTCGTCGAGGCAGCCATTGATCCGCGAGTCCAACGAGCTCGGCGGCGGGATGTCGGCCTCGAGGATGTTGCGCATGATCCCGGCCGGAGACTCGGCGCTGAACAGGCGCTTGCCGGTCAGCGCATTCCACAGGACCACGCCCGCCGCGAACACATCCACGCGGGCGTCCATGTCGGGGCTCTCGAGCAGCTGCTCGGGGGCCAGGTACAGCAGCTTGCCCTTGCGGACGCCCTTGCGCGTGCAGGTGATGCGGCCCCGGGCCTTGGCCACGCCGAAATCGGTGATCCGGGCGATGCCGTCGACACCGACCAGGATGTTCTCCGGAGAGACGTCGCGGTGGATGAAGCGCAGCGGGTTGCCGTCGTCGTCGGTGAGCTCGTGGGCGGCCTGCAGCCCGGCCAGTGTGTCGATGAGGATCGGCAGCACCATGGCGATGGGTCGGGGGCCCTCCCAGCCGCGCTGGAGCTGGTAGAACGAGCAGCCCTCGACGTACTGAATCACGACGAAGGGGCGGTCGTCGTCGACGCCCAGGTCGACGATGGCGGCGACGTTGGGGTGATGGATACGTGAGGCGAGCGCGGCCTCGTCGAGGAACATCCCCCGCAGATCTTCGTCCTGCACCATGTGGGGGTGCATCATCTTGAGGGCGAACAACCGCTGAAAACCGAACTCGGTGTGGCGCTGAGCCAGCAGCACCTTGCCCATGCCGCCGCTGGCGATCTCGTCGATGAGCTCGTAGTCGCCGACCATGACGGGCTCGGGCCCGACACGAGACGGCGGATCGATGGGAGCGACCGTCGTGCCCGACGGAAGCGAGGACCCATGGCCAGACGACAGCTGAGGCGCCGGAACGGGGCTCGCGGCGGTCTCCAGCGCGCGAACGAGGGCCGGCCCGGTGAAGGGGTGTTGCAGCGCCATGACCTGATCGTCTCCTGGGGTGGACTGCCCGGGGCGCACCAGATAGACGGTGGGCACGTGGCGGAGGGTGGGGTTGGCTTCGACCATCTTCACGACGGCGGATGACCGCGGGTCGGTGCCACTGATGTCGAGGATCACCGCGCCGAGCTCGTCGGTGCGAGCGGGCCCTGCATCGCGGAGCATGGCGCCCACGGCCGCCGGGGATGCGGCGTGGTGCACGACGTATCCCGCCGCGTGTAGATCACCGATGATCGCCTCGGCGTCGGAGCCGGGGTCGTCGTACAGCAGAATGTTCACGCCCGACGCCATCAAAATCGAACTCCGACGCCGCTGGCCGTGACGGCCACGCGGTAGCGACGGTGGCCTGCGGCACGACGCCGCGACTTGGCCCCTTTCCAGTAGGTGAAGGCGGCAACGACCCCCGTGGCGACGCCTGCGGCGGCAGTGAACCCGATAAGCAGGTTGGTGCGCCGCTCGGCGCTGCGCCCCTGGTCGTAGCGGGCCTTGGTCGGCTCGTCGTTGTAGATGCGGTCCTGGTCGAGCACGTCGAGCCCCGACCAGATGGTGGCCCCGCCGAGGCCCGCGGTGACCACGGCCCCGATGGCGAAGTAGACGGGAGACAGCCGACGCACGCCGGTTGGCGGGGGCTTGGCTGGCCGCCCGTCGTCGGGTGCGACCTCGCCGGGGACGACCTCGCTGTCGGCGCTCGTGGTGACGGGAGCGACGAAGCGAAGCTCTGCGTCGGCGCCCGCGGTGCCCTCGACCGGGAGCGTGTGCTGCTGTCCGGGCTCGAAGCTCGCGACGACCGCGTGCTCGCCGGGGTCGAGGAAGAACACGTGGGACAGGGCGCGCTCGTCGGCGATGGCCTGGCCGTCGGCCGACAGCACACACGGCCGGTCGCACCGAGCACGGACCCGGGTGAGGGAGGCCGCGGTCTCGTCGAGGATTGCCGCAGCGAGGCGTCGGCTCGCGTCGGAGTCGGGGTAGCGCCGCTGCAGCTCGAGGGCGCGCGTGGCCGCCGTGGCCTGCTCGCCCGCGGCCAGACGGTTCTTGGCCGCGCTGCGCAGGGGCTCGGGCCGGGGAGCCAGGTCGTCGGCGAGCTCGTAGAACTCCGCGGCACGTGCGTAGTCGTGGGCGAGCTCCGCCCGCTGTCCATGGGAGAAGGCCTCGGCGGCAGCGCCGATGTCCTCCTCGGAAGGCTGTGCCAGCACCGTGGAGGCGCTCAGCATCATCGCGAGTGAAGTGATGACCATCGACATCCCCAAGGCACCCCCGGTTGGGTGCAGCAGCTGCGAGGCTGACCGCGGCCGGCCACGCTTCGAGTCTCGGTGACGGTTCAACCCCCGGCTACGCTTCCAACCGTGGTCGATTTGCCCGCGTGCAGTTCGGGCCCGAGGGGTTAACCGTGGCGGTGTGGCGACGATGTTGCAACCGGTCTTCGTGTGCAGTGTGATCGGGCCCTCGATTCCAGTGCAGGGTGCGATGGCACGACTTCGCTGGAGTCCCACGACTGCCCCCAATGTTCGCTGGGTGTCATCGTGCATCGCGGAACGAGCCCACGTTCCCGTAGCCGCCCATGAGGTGCCGTGGGTTCCCAATGAAATCGGCATCGTTCAATTCCGTGATGCCGAAACCCGAACCCCGGTGACGTAGTTGTCGGTCTGCGACGGATGGTTCGTTGTTTTTGTGCAATGAGTCTGCGCCGAAGTGCTTCATTTTGGGCTGGGGTTGCGCGGAGTCGCGCGGCGCGGCCGAGGTCATCGGTGTTTTGCGTGGCTGCGCTGACTCAACTTCCGTCCGACGTTTCGACCCTCAGATTGCTGCCGATGCACCGCCGTTTTTCGTGCGCCTCCACTGTCGATGAGCGCTGACCACCCTGCATACTTGGGGGCCGAGCACGAGGGCCCGTGACCCCGCGATGTCTCTCGACGATCGCCGACGACTCGTGGGGCCAATACCGCGAAGGACGGCGGCGCCGTGGGATCGCTGAGGGGACCGCCGGGCGCGACGGGCATCGATCTGCGATCGGGGGCCCGCACGATCTCCTCTCGGCATCGCGGCGCACGACCGCGGTGACGAGGGGATCAGTCGTGACCGACGGGGTGTACGGCCAGCCCCAGCGCGCCCAGATGCCCTAGAAACCAGCACT
>JAHZJA010000887.1 GCA_022601155.1 Deltaproteobacteria bacterium
AGCGGCGCGAGGCCGTCCCGCGCACGCTCGTAGGCGCCGGTCAGGACGAGCACCCACAGATGCGCCAGCTCGCGATCGATCTCGGCCAGCCTCGCGCGAGGGCCCGGTTCGAGCGCGGAGGTGTCCATGGAGGGATCGGGATGATCACACGCGCCCACGGGCACCAGGCTCGACACGGCCGAGGTCGAGCTTCCGACCAGCTGCTCATCCGCGGCACCGAGCTCCGCCAACAAACCATCCAGCTCTTGTCGGCGACGCTCGAGGCAGACCTGGCGCCCGCTGGAGACGTAGACCTGCGGGCTCGCCCCGCACGCAGCCACGCTGGCCTCGGTCCACTGCCGCGCATAGCGATCGACCGCCGCCGTCACGAAGGTCAGGGCGTGCTGTGCGTAGGGCCGGCCCGTGGCCGCGAACGACGACCTGAGGGTGTCACGCCGCGCCGGGCTCCAGATGTCATCGAGTGCATGGGCGAGCTGGTCGCAACTGGACTCCTGCTGAGCCCCACGACCCCAGCTCAGTGGGATTGCGACCAGGGCCATCGCCGCCACGGTCCAGCCCATCCAGGATCGACCGCGGGTGTGGCGATCGAGCGCATCGACCAGTGCTCCCAGGTCGGCATGGCGTCGATCGGGCTCGGGATCCAGGCCCACGACCACCAGGCGACGGAGCCACCGCGGAAGCATGTGCAGCAGTTCCGGCGAGGGACCGCGACGGATCGACTCGGCCAGCGCCTCGGGGGTCTCGCCCTCGAACGGCCGGCGTCCCGTCAGCGCCTCGACGAGCGTCACGCAGTACGCGAACTGATCGCTCCGCGTGTCGGCGGCAGCGCCATCGAGCAGCTCGGGTGCCATGTAGACCGGCGTACCGACGATCGTGCTGGCGACTCGCCGCGGGGGCGGGGCAGGATCGTCGACCGCGCCGTCTGTCTCCGTCACGGCCGGCTGGTGGTAGTCCGCGAGCCCGAAATCGGTGACGCGCACACGCCCGTCCGCGCCCACCATCACGTTGCTCGGCTTGAAGTCGCGGTGAACGAGCCCGTGGGCGTGCGCATTGGCCAGCCCTCGTCCCGCGCTGCGCAGCACCGCCGTGATCTCGGCGATCGGGCGCGAGGCCTCGGACAGCCACTGGGCCAAGGTCGTCCCCTCGACGTACTCCATCGCGACGTACGCATTGCCGTCCGCCTCGCCGACCTCGAAGACGGTGACCACGTTGGGGTGTGAAAGCTGAGCCAGAGCCCGTGCCTCACGTAGCAGGCGGCGATGCCCCGCGCCTTCGCCTCGATGCAGACGCTTGAGCGCGACACGCCGGTCGAGCTTTGGATCGTAGGCGGCGTAGACGACCCCGTGCGAGCCCTCGCCCACCCGTGCGAGCACCACGAAGCGCCCGAGTCGAGGCGCACCCGTCTCCACGTCGGCCAGCCGTCGCAACAAGTTCGCCTGCACGAGCTTGGCTGCGATCGGATCGGCCGGCGGCTCGGCCCGATTGATCTTGTCTTCCAGCGACGTCGTCATGGGCCACCGCCCGATCCAGGGTCTGAGGCGTGAACGCGGCACTCGATGCCAGCCCGCACCACCATGGCTCTGGCCAGCGATCGTGGGGGGTGTGGCCGCCGGGGTCGGCTGGGCGCCAGCGGTGGGCTCACGACACCCCGTCGCCGCATGGACTCCAGTCCGCGAGCCGCGTCAACGTATCGTCCAGGGCGACCGCGGTGTTCGTCATGCGCTCGATCTGCTCCGCCAGCTGCTTCTTGGCGCTGCGAAGGCGACCGCGGGCCGTCCCCTCGGGGATCCCCAGCACGCCGGCCAGCTCGCGGCCCGTGAGCGACTGCCAATAGTAGAGCTCCAGCACGATCTGGGAATCGAGGGGGATGCGTCGCAGCGCCTCGAGGACCACGCGTTCTTCCCGATCGCGGGCGATACGCTGGCTGGGGGGCGTGCCTGCATCGGCCAGCGAGGTGATGGCGGCGTCGAGCCACGGCGACGAGTCCCGGCGACGAAAGTGGTCGATGAGGCGATGACGCGCGACGCCGAACAGGAAGGCTCGAAAGGTACGAATCGCTCCCAGCTCGTGGCGTCGCTCGACACACCCCAGCAGCGTCTGCTGTACGAGGTCCTCCGCGTCGTCGCCGACCTTTCCGGCGAAGAATCGATACAGATCGTCGGAGTAGCGCCCGATCAGCTGTGCAGCAGCCTGCTTGTCGCCGCCTCCCCACGCCTCCAGCAGCGCGTCGTCGGTCGTCGCCAAGCGGACCACGAACCGACGATACCACCGGCCCATTGGCATTTCGGGTCGCCACGCGGCCTCCGTGAAGTCCTCCATCGATCCACGACCGGCCCAACGAGACTCGATGCGTGCGCCAGCTCACCTCGAGCTGTTTGATCGAACGCGGTGGCCGTCCGCCTTCGAGCGCGACGATGCAGTCGAGTCTTGCAATCGCCCGTGGCGGCGCCCGTCTGTGCCCGCCGCGGGTCTGCGGCCGTGGCCCCGGAGCGTCCACGCGCTCCGCCCGAGGGATCCTCGCAGCAGCGGGGCTCGCCTCGCGACGACAGGTGGTCGGTGACATCGGTTCGACCTCGGCCCGACTCTCATCGCCGCCGAACGGGAGGGTAAGCCGGCAAGCTGGTGCGCTGGTAGCCATCGTCCGTGTTGCCGCGGGTCGGCTCGTACGAGATTTCCGACTGCTTGGACAGGTCCCAGATCGTGAACTGAATCGGCCGATTGAATTCCCCTTCGTTGGTGGCATTGAGATCGGAGGTGGTGCATTCCTTCATGGCAATGACGTAGTACTGGGGCCGTACGCCGACCGTGACCTGATCCCCCGGGGCCAGCGGCTTGCCCTCGAGCCAGTCGTACGCGCCTCCGAACATGCTGGTCTGAGGGCCCGCGCTCTTCGGATAGATGTACATGGCGCAGAACGAGTAGATGCTCTCATTCTTCACACGAACGGACATCTCCCCCTTGTGTCGATTGATAATGGGTGCACACCCAGCGAACACCGCAACGAGCAACATCACCGACTGAATCTTCATGGTCACCTGACTTCCTCAGCCACCTTACACGAAGATTGCAACTGCGCAATCTCGATATCAAACAACCTACACAACCACCCCAAAGCCACCACACTAGCGACCAGACAGGACACGACATGAAACGCCCCCTCTCAACCGCCATCTGCATCACCTTCGCATCGATCGGGAGCATGGGTGCCTTTTGCATGCCTGCCGCACAGGACACCGCCACCCCCACTCCGCAGGTCGACACCGGAGAGACCTACCGCAAGCTGTTCGTGCAACAGTACGAATCGCTCAACCCCACGATCGACGAATACTTCGACAAGATCGACCTCCAGGAAGCCGAGTACCAGGACTGGCACGAGCGGGTGGATGACGACAAGAAGCAGAAGGCCACCTACGGCATGGTGATCAAGCAGCACGATGACCTCATCGAGCGAACCAAGGATGCACAGGCCGAATACGACCAGTGGCAGGCCTACCATGAGGAACACAAGGCAACCGCCACGCCCGAGCACCAGAACCACCAATCTCAGGAAGGGCAGCAGTTGCAGCAAACCGCCCTCAAGATCTTCAGCGACTACGGCCAGCTCAAGACCACGATGATGAGACTCGCCCCCCTCCACGACATGTAGAAGATGGCGAGATCGTGGCCGGGGCTGGCTACCCGACGTCGGGACTACGGGCCATGACCTTCAGCGGGTCGGCGCCTTGCGTGCCCTGGGAGTGACACCGCGGCTGTCTACGAGGGTCGCTCGGCCGCCAAGTCGGACCGCGGGCCCTCGGGGATGACTCTGTCCCGCATTGGCTGAGTCATCCTCGACAATGAAGGGCCGATCCCATCTGGTGGTGCTGCCAATGTTCGACCGCACCACCGCCCACGCTCCCCCGCAGGGCCGAAGTACCGCGCATCACCGAGCTGCTCGCTCCACCCCCACAACGCGGTGCCGTGTGGCCCGGCGGGGTTCAGCGGGGCATGGCACGGCGATGACCCGTCAGCCGTTGCAGCACACGGTCACCGGATCGGCAGCTGCGACCACACCTTGTGGCTCTCCACCGAACGCCCCACAGCTTGCCCCCGTGACCTCGGTGTTCACCATTTCTCCGGAGTGCGGCGGCTCGCCGAACAGCGTGAGGCAGCCGCCTCCTGGATCGGTCATCGTCACGTAGTTCGCGATGCACTCGTCGACATAGGAGAACTCGATGTCGACATTGCACGAGCCCCCGGTCGGCGAGCCACACTCGCATGCCGTGCAACCACGATTGTCTTCGAAGTCCAGGTACCGCACCCTGCGTTCGCTGAAATCGCCGTCCGGGCACTCCACGTCGCCCGGACGGTAGATGCACAGCTGCTCGCCGAACTCTGCCGACGGCGGCGGGGCACAGCCTCGACCGTCGCCGCAGCCCGCCGCGTCGTGGGGTAGAGTCTCGCATGCCCGCAGCTGGGTCCCCCACTGCACGTTGGGCAACGTGGCCCCGCCGCCGGTCGCGGTACACGAACCGGTACCCACGACGGGGACGACTTCGTCCGATTCAGCTCCATAGGCGCCCTCGCTGTCGGTGAACACCGTGCAGACTCCAGCGTCGTTCATGTTGAACTGGCTTTGGGGGTCTCCGAAGCAGCTGGAGTTGTTGAAGAATCGGACCTCGGGGACGGAGCACTCGACTCCCGTCGCACTGTCGCATTCGCAGGTACTGCA
>JAHZJA010000888.1 GCA_022601155.1 Deltaproteobacteria bacterium
AGCCCGGCAACCGATGCCGTGTTGACGATGTGCGCTCGGCCCCCCTGATCGATGAGCCGAGGCACGAAGACGTGGATGCCATGAATGACACCCCACAGGTTCACATCCAGCACCCAGCGCCAGTCATCGAGGCTCGTCTCCTGGACCAGTGCACTGTGGGCGACCCCCGCGTTGTTGATGAGAACGTCGACCCGCGAGTGTCGGGCATAGACCTCGTCCGCGAGTTTCTCCATGGCCTCAGGATCGCGAACATCCACGGCATGCGCGTGGGCCTCGGGCCCCACGAGCCGGGCTTCAGCGGCGGCCTCCTCCACGCGTCCGCGGTGGATGTCCACCAAGTGAAGGCGTGCGCCGTGCTTGGCGAAGGCCATGGCCGTCGCGCGACCGATCCCCGACCCGGCGCCCGTGATCACGACCACACGCCGCTTGAACCGCTTGAAGATGTTGAACATCGAGAGGTTCGCGCAGGCTAGCAGCCTCGGCGACGTCCCACGAGGGCTGGTACTGTCGTCGACGTTCATGGCCGCATGGATTTGGGCCTTTGCGCTGCTGTCGAGCGTCGAGCCCCCCGGCGTGGCTCCGCCGGCGACGACCCCCTCGATCGTTGTCGAGGGCGCATGCGACCAGCCCCAAGATCTTCGAGAACGGCTCGACGCCATCGTGTCGTCGCCCGATGCCGCCGTCGAGCACGTTCAGCTACAGGCGATCCGTGACGCCGAGATCTGGATCGGCCAGCTGCGCTTCGAAGTGGACGGCATCGCGCACCGCCGTGCACTTTCGGCCGAGTCGTGTGCCGCGCTCTACGAGGCCTCGGCCTTGGTGATTGCACTGACGGTGCAACCAGCCGAGCCCAGTCCCGAGCCCAGTCCCGAGCCGCCCGATGGCGACGAGCCCGACGCAACGGTTCCGGCACCCGACGAGGCACTGCCCCTACCCGAAGACCCCGAGCCCGAAGACCCCGAGCCCGAACCGACGACCGACGACACGGAACCAACCGTCCCCGAGCGCCCCGCAGACGAGACGTCCCAGTGGCTACGAATCCGGGGACGTCTGGGCGGCGGGGTCGGGGTTGGCATGCTGCGCCCGGTACAGCCCGTCGTCGTCGGTGGCGTGGCCGTCCGCGGCTCGCGGTGGGCGGCGGGTATCGACGCCTACTACTTGCCTCCCATGTCCGCGACACTGGCCCCGGGTGCGCGCGCCGTGGTGCAGATGGCGGCCGTCAGCATGCGGGGCTGCCCCGTGTGGCGCTGGCTCGATGAACGCCTGGTGCTCCCGGTCTGCGGTGCGATCGCCGTCGGCCCCGCATGGGGTCGCGGCGAAGGCCCGGCGATCACCGCTCGGCGTGGCCGAGACGTCTGGGTCGCGGCCATGGCCGGACCTCGGCTCCAGCTGCGCGCGCCTTGGGGTGCCGACTTATGGATCGCCGCCGAGCTGGTCGTTCCCCTGTTCCGACCGCAATTCGTGCTCGACGACATCGGCCCCGCATGCTGTGAGTCAGCTCTCGGTGGGGTATTCTCAGTCGGTGGGGGCTTTTCGGGACCGCGCGAACGGATCCGGTTCGGCCGCGACACTCAATGACGTTCGACCCTCCCGGCCGTCCTCGCCGATGCCCGCGTCCTCGCCCACCGCCGCCCTCGTGGCGGATGAGCCGGACCACCTCGTGGTGGTGGAGCGATTGTACGCGGAGCATCACTCGTTCGTGTGGCGTGTCGCTGGCCGTTTCGGCGTTGCGCCACACGAACGAGAGGACGTCGTCCAAGACGTGTTCCTCGTGGTCTACCACGCACTGGATCGCTATGAGCACCGCGGAGCGATGACCTCGTGGCTCTTCGGAATCACGCGCGGGGTTGCGCGCAACCGGGTGCGACGCCAGCAACGACGGCGTCGATCGCTTCACGCTCTGCCCCCACCCGAGACCAGCCGTGACCTCGAGGAAGTCGAGGCGGCACAGCTGCTCGAGCGGTTCTTGGGGTCGGTGTCTTCGCGGCATCGGATCGCCTTCGAGCTGTCGGAGATCGAAGGACTGACCGGTCCGGAGATCAGCAAAGCCACCGGGTGGAAGCTCAACACCGTGTACACGCGGCTTCGCGCCGCCCGACGGGCCTTCGACACCTTCACGCGCGCCCATGCGGCGGAGGGCTCCCATGGATGACTTGAAATCGGTGCAGCAGCGGTGGCTCGATGCCAGCCGTCGACACCACGCCCCCTCGGCCGCTGCGGTCGCACGGATGCGCAAGGGACTTCAGGCCCGAATCGCGGCGGGTGAGCCCGCCCCCGTGTGGCGGGTGGAGACGCCGCTCGAGGCAGCCGCGCCTCCATCCGCTCGCTGGAGACCGTGGGTCATCGGTGGCGGTGTCCTGTTGGCCGCTGCAGTCGCCCTGCTGTGGGCCTCGCGGGGCTCGATCACCATGGTTGCGCAGACGGACAGCCCGAACGCCGCGGCGTACGACGCCGATCACGGCGTCTCGGGCGGGACCCCGATCATTCCCGTCGATCGCCGCTCACCAACGACGCGCCCGGCCGCCGCGCCACCGGTCGAGTAAACTCCGCCGCCGCCCGAGACC
>JAHZJA010000889.1 GCA_022601155.1 Deltaproteobacteria bacterium
ATCCCACCAGGGAGCAAGAACTCGATGATTCACTTTGTGATGGCCATGCCCCTCGCCGTGCACCTGGGCGTTGCGGGCACCATGCTCGCCGCGCCAGCCGAACCCGTCCCCGCGGGGGCCGGACCCCAGGACCCGGCGGCGACCGGTAGCACCGAGCTGGGAAATCAAGGGACGTTCTCCGCAGCGGAGGCGCCCGATCCCGAAGCCGAGACCGACGCGACCGAGCTAGAGCTCTCGGCGGGCGGACTCTACAGCACGGGCAACGCCCGCGTACTGGCGATAACCGGCTTGGGGCGCTTTCGCCTTCGCCGGGAGCGTCACCAGTTCCGGGCCGAGCTCGCGGGCAACTACGGTCGTACCGCGCTGACCCCCGACGCCGACCCCGAGGTCAACGTCCTCAACGTGCAGGGGATGGCCCGCTACGACTTCTTCTTCAAGCCGCGCTGGTCAGCGTTCCTCATGGCGACCGGAAGGCACGACCGGTTCCAGGGCCTCGACCTTCGGCTCAACGTGGACCCGGGCATCGCCTTCTATGCGATCCAAAAGTCCAACCATCGGTTGTGGTTCGAGGTCGGCTACGACTTCCAGTACGACCTGCGGCGGGACGAGGCCATCCAAGAGGCCGCCCTCAACGGCGAGTCGGTCGACAAGACGGCCACCAACCACGCGGCGCGCGTGTTCGCTGGGTACAGCAACAACCTCTCCGAGTTCGTCACCTTCGACACCGGAGTGGAGTACCTGCAAAGTGTGCTCGATGGGCAGCGCTTCCGCGTCAACTGGCTCAACTCGCTGACCATGCAGATGGCCGACCGGGTGTCGCTGGGGCTGACCTTCCAGCTCCGCTACGAGAACCAGCCGCTGCCCGAGGTCAGGCCGCTCGACACCATCACCGCGGTGTTGCTCGGCGTGCGCTTCATCTAGCGCGCAGCGAGACCACCACCGCCGCCCGCCCAACGAGGACGGGCGGCGGAGTGTGTCGAACGACCGCGGCCGACACCGTCGACCACGCGTACGACGATTCGGATCGTGGGTGGCCGGGTCTCACCCCGCGCTGGGAGACGATGGTCCGTCCGCGGCCGAGCCGACCTCGGCCTCGTGCACGCCAGGGCAGCACGACTTGTCGACGATGTCGCACGACGGGCAGTCCGAGCCCCAGGTCTTGCAGCAGCAGCCACCGTAGTCCGAGGTGCCGGCCGTCTGATCGCTGGCGCCACCCGAGACCATCGCGAGATCATCGTCACCGAGTTCGGCGAATCTCCCGCTGGTCTCCTTGCGGCGTTGGGTCAGGGCTTCGTCGGTTCCCTCGAATAGTCTCTTGCTCATCTTTTGTTCCTCTCCTTGGCTTTCCGTTCGCCCTCACCCGATTGTGAGGATCGAAGAAAATCGTTCGGGCCGTGCTAGCCGCAGCAGCTGGTATCCGATCCCCGCGGTGCCCTGGAACAGCGAGGGATTGAAGACCGGCTCGCGTACCGAGGGCAGCAGGCGATAGCCGCCACGCACGTGAGCCGCACGAACGCACGCGCTCACCTGCTGGTGCATCCTTCGTCGCGCCTCGCGAGCCCCCGGTTGCTCGCCGAGCAGCAGCACCACGTCGGCCCTCCCCAGCGTTCCGCAGCACAGGTGGTCGACCGTCGTGTGCTCCGGGCTGGCCAGCGTCTCGATGACCCGTGGCTCGATGTGCCCGTGGGCACCGGACATCACCAACCGCGACAACACGATGCCGGGCGCACCGTTGCACCACCCGTTCATCGGGTCGTCGTCCTCGGAGCGGAAGTCGGGCCAGTTGCCGCGCTCGGGGAGATACAGCCCCGCCTCGTAGTCGAGTGCATCCTGCACGGCTTCGCGCAGCCCCGGATGCCCATCGATGGCGTGCAGGCGATCGAGGGCGTACGCGATTCCGCTGGCGCCGTGCGACAACCCCGTCAGCGGGCGCGAAGCGAGTGTCGTCCACGCCGCGGGCGAGCCCTCGTATGAGCGGCGATTGGCCACCAAGTGGTCGGCGCAGACCCGAGCCCGCTCCAGGAGCCGACCGTCCTCGGTCCGACGGTGCAAGGCCAGCAGCGCCAGCAGCAACCCCGCGCAGCCCGACATCAGGTCGAACACCTCGTCTTGCACGATCGCGGCGGGCTCGAGGGCCAGCGCTTCGATCGTCGCAATCTCGAGGTAGCGGTCGTCTCCCGTCAGCGCATGCAGCCGGGTGAGGCCATACACATTCCCGCCCACCCCGGCGCCGATGCCCAATGCCGGGGCACGCATCGTGCCCCCACCCCGCGCGTCAGCCTTCGCGCTCAGCCGCGTACACAGCGGCCGCACGGCACACTTGGCCAGCTCGCCAAACCGGTCGTGCTCCACCACGTGGTCGGCCGCGGCCAGAAACAGCGCCACCCCCAGCCGCCCCGAGTAGAGCGTGTCGTCGAGGGGGTCGAGCTGCACGCGCTCGAGATCGGGCCGAGCCGCGAGCCCGACCCAGGTGACACTGCCGTCGGCGCCCGCGATCGACGACGACGCGAGTTCCTCGGCCAAGCGCACGGCCTCGGCGAGCAGCTCCGACGGCGACAGGATCGCCGTCGCGTCGTCGGGGGCCACCGTCGCCACGTGGGCGTGTCCGGGGCTCGCGGTGATGGAGCCCGCCGTCAGGGCCCCGCGAATCAGGGCACGCTGAAAGCCGAGGTCGGTCTCGTCCATCCGCGCCAGCCGATCGCGCACATCGTGGACGGCGGGCCGCTGAAAGAACCCTTCCACGGGGTCGTCCACCCCCACGCTCAGCGCCGCATCACTCGATGCGGTCCCAAAGTACGGGATGTCTCCACGGTCCAGCGCTCGGTGTTCGGCCACGGCCACGGGCCAGCCGCGCTCGCGTCCCGACTCACCCACATAGCCACGCCCCAGCACGTCCTGCTCGATGCTTCGGTCGATCGCATCGGTCATGTACTCGGGCTCGAGCGCCTTGCGGAGGATCGCGCCGTACACCCGGGTGGGGCGCAGCACGACTCGAATGCGTTGGTCATGCAGATCGGCAAGCGGCCCCGCCCCGGCCCACAGCGCAGGGCGCTGGTCGACGAGCAGCCGGTAGATGCACTCGAAACCAGCGACCAACGCTTCGACGTGATCCTTGGCTGCGACGAGCTTCCCACCGAGCCGCGGGCGTGATCGCTGGTCGACCCCCGTGCACCCCAGCGCACTGATGTCGATGGCGTGCCCCCGGGGCCGGGCGTACTCCCACCGCGGCAGCAGCCCGCTGCGCAGGACCGAGTCCCAGACTCTATCGGTGGCGTCCCGTTCCCGCGTCTTGCCATCCGCATCGGTACGCGCCACCGCGGGGTGCATCAGCGTCTCCATGTCGGTGAGCACCGGGTGCGCGCCGTGGGCCACCATGTTCTCGAAGTGGCAGTCGGTCACGCCCAGCGCGTACAGCAACGCCAGCAGGCCCCCGGCACGCTGGTAGAAATCGGACACCTCCGTGCGCTCGTCGCAGCTGCGATGCTCGATGTACTCCATCCAGCCGTAGCCGGGACCGGTCACGATCGTCGGGACGTGAAACCGCGGCTCCACTCCGCGGTCGTTGGCCCACGCCAGCAGCCGTCCCCACGCCACCTCGGTACCCAGATCCTTGGGCTTGTAGACCACCGTGTCACCACCGCGCAGGTGCAGCACCTGGACGCAGTGCCCTCCACGATGTGGATCGGACAGATCATGCTGAACCCGGGTTACGACCAGCTCGGTGCCCTCAGACGCCTTCCCCCGCAGCTGCACGCAGATCTCAGGGTGGTCGGCGTCGAGGCGACGCAGCATGTGCTCGAAGCAGGAGTGCCAGTCCTCGACGGTCGAGGCCCACAGCCGCGCGAGCACCGGGTACTTGGAGAACAACGGCTCGAGCTGTGCGCACACCATGCGGCCGAAATCCTCGGGCTCGGGGCCCGACGCGCCCGAGGACACCCGCTCCCACTCGTAGCCGAGCACGCGCGCGCTGACGCGATCCAACCGACGGGCCAACGTGTCGCGCAGATCCTGTCGTGCGGGCTCCTCCAATCGCCACAATGGCTCGCCGACTGCCCGCTCCAGTCGTCGCCAGGCCACGTCGACCGCCGGGGCGTAGATCGAGCCGAACCGAACCCCATCGAGAGCGTCCCGATCCGAGGCGTTGCCCGCCCCCCGTGCCGCAATCGCAGCCAACAACGAGATCCACGGAGGCTCGGCCGCACGCCGAGGGTCACCCGCGACGATCCACCGGGCCCCCTCCTCATCGAGGCCATCGCAAGCGAGCCTCCGCTCGAACGCCTCGGCATCCCCCTGAGCCGCCAGCGCCTTCCAGCGCTCGAGCCTCTCGTCGGCGAGCCCTTCGTCGAGGTGCCGCTCGGGTTTTCCCTCACCCCGCTCGCGCCAGGCGTCGACCCGCTCGTAGAGGGTTCGCGAGCAAGTAACGATGTGATCGACCGTCTCCGGGCGCATGGCGGCACCTTCCGGTTGGACATCTGCTGCCGTGCATCGCCCCGCTCGCCACCATCGGCAGACGTCTGGGCTCACCACGCACGGCGAACAGGGGGTTCACCGTCACAAGGTCCGAGACGAGCCGAAAATGATCCCCGGTCGCGCACGATGAATGCCCCGAGGCGCGACCGCCCCAACGCCGCCGCCGAAGCTGTCATGGATTCCCTGGCGAGCAGAGGCGGTCGTCGAAACCCTCGGCGACAGCCGAGGCGCGAGCGCCCCTCAACCCCCGCCGAGGCTCTCGCGAATTCGCTTGGCGAGTGCGGGGCCGACTCCCTTGACCTCACCGAGCTGCTCGATGGTCGCGCCACGAATGGAAGCGATCGAGCCGAAGTGCTTGACGAGCGACCGCTTGAGCGCCGGGCCCACCCCGCTGATGTCGTCGAGCGAAGACTTGAGCGAGCGCTTGCCCCGACGCTTGCGGTGATGATTGATCGCGAACCGGTGTGCCTCGTCGCGGATCCGCTCCATCAGGTAGCGCTCGGAGCTGCCGGGCTTGAGCCGAATCGGCTCCTTGACCCCCGGTACGAACACTCGCTCGGGTCGTACCTCGACCTGTCCTTGCTCGGTAGCGGTGTCTTCGGCCAACACGATGTCTTCGTAGCGCCGCTGCTCTCCCGCCTCGCGCCGCGCCTTGAGCTCACGCATCGCCGCCCGGCCGTGACCCAAGATCCGCTTGCGTTCCTTGGCCAGCGCGACCACGTCCACGCCCTCCACCCCCACCGCTATCCCGAGGTCGCTCATCGCCGTCACCACGCGACTGAGCTGCCCCTTGCCGCCATCGATGACGACCAGGTCGGGCAGCGCCCACGAATCGTCCTCGTCGACCTGCAGCGCGCGGCGGAACCGACGCCCGAGTACCTCGTACATGCTGGTGAAGTCGTCGTTTTGGAATGCACCCTGGCGCAAGGTGGCCTCGTCGTCGCGCGCTCCGGTCCCCTTGATGCGGAACGAGCGGTAGCGGGACTTGTCGGCCACGCCGTCCACGAACACCACCATCGAGGCCACCGTGTCGCTGCCTTGGATGTGGCTGACGTCGTAGCACTCGATGACCCGCGGCAGCTTGCTCAGCTTCAGTCGTGTGCGAAGTCGGCCGAGGGCGGCATCACTGTCTTCACGCCGGTTGCGGCGGGTCACGAAGTTCGATGCCGCGTTGCGCTCGGCGAGCCGGGTCAGCTTGCGCCGATCTCCCCGCTCGGGCGTGGTCACCACGACCTTGCGCCCCTTCTCCTCGCGCAGCCAGGCCGCCAGCGGTACGGCGTCGTCCTCGGCGATCGGCGAGGGCAGCAGCACCTCGTCGGGCAGGAACACCGCCTTGGCGTAGTAGCCCGACACGAAGTCGGCCAACACCTCGGAGTCGGGGTGCTCGAGCCCCTTGGCCGAGTGAGACTCGCGACCGAGCAGCTTGCCCTGCCGGATGTGCATCACCGCGAACTCGACCTGGCCACCCTCTCGGTACATGCCGATGGCGTCTTGGTCGAGCGTCGCCGCGCCGACGACTTGCTGGGCGGTCAGCGTGGTCTCGATCGCGCTGAGCTGGTCACGTACCCGCGCTGCGACCTCGAACTGGAGCTCGTCGGCCGCCGTCTTCATCCGCGCCCGCAGTCCATTGGTGAGCTCGCGGTGCCGACCCGACAAGAACAATCCCACGTCGTGCACCTGCGCCCCGTAGGACTCCGGATCCACGTCGTACACGCACGGGCCGGGACAGCGCTCGATCTGGTACTGCAAGCACGCCCGGCGCCGGCGCTCGAGCACGTAGTCGGTGCAGGTTCGGAGCTGGAAGTGGCGGTTGACCACCCGCAGCGTGGCGCGGGCCGAGCTCGCCGAGTGGTAGGGGCCGAAGTACTGCGCACCGTCTTGTCGGATCTGCCGCACCAGCTCCAGTCGCGGCCACTTCTGTGTGGGGTCCAGACGAATGACCAGGTAGTTGGAATCGTCGCGGAGCTTGACGTTGAAGCGCGGCCGATGCTCCTTGATCAGGTTGTTCTCGAGCAGCAGCGCTTCCTTGTTGTTCTCGGTCACGACCGTCTCGAGGTCGCCCACGATCTGCGACAGCAGCGGTACGAAAGCCCGCGTGTCGTGACCGTTGAAGTACTGCCGCACCCGAGCCCGCAGCCGTCGGGCCTTGCCTACGTAGACCACCTCGCCCTTGCGGTCGCGCATCATGTACACGCCCGGCTCGTCGGGCAGTCGCCCCAAGCACTCGTCGAGCTGCTCCTGGTTGGTGATCCTCGGTTCCCATCCCGCGGGAACGGAGGGGCTCTTGGACGGTCGCCGGGTCGACGCCACGCTCGCCCCGTCGCCCGCCGCGGCCTTCTTGGAAGCGCGACGGGACGCCGATTGCGTGCCGGATTTGCTGCGTGCCTTGGCCACGGGCAGTGCTCGACGAACGAGGGTGTACCACCCTCCCGCTCCCGAGGGACCCGATCCTTTCCATGACCTCGCTCGCTCCCCACGCGGCCTCCGTCGGCCGTCACGCCCGATGCGCAACGCCGCGCGCTGGTAGCATCGGCGCCCACGCATGACATCCACGCCCAGGCTCCTCACCGAAGGTGCGCGCATCCACGGCCACAGCGCTCGCTACACCGTGGAGCACCCGCTGGGCGAAGGCGGATTTGCCCGCACCTACGTCGCCCGCCGCGAGACCGACGCCGCGTCGGTGGTGCTCAAGGTCCTGCGGCTCGAGCGGCAGCTGGACTTCAAGGCGCTCGAGCTGTTCGAGCGCGAGGCCAAGGTGCTCGCGGGGCTCACCCATCCGGGCGTGCCACGCACCCACGAGCTGTTCGTCTGGGACGGGCAACAGGCGTACGCCCCCGATGATGTGGCGAAGCTGCCCGACGGTCGCCCGCTCGACTGGGTGATGGTGCAGTCCCGCGCTCCGGGGCGCTCCCTGGCCGATCGCATCGCCGCCCGGGAGCGGATGGATGCCGCCGCGCTGGAGTCGCTGCTGCGTCGGATGCTCGAGATCCTCGGCTACCTCCATGGCCTGCACCCCCCGGTCATCCACCGCGACATCACCCCGGGCAACATCATCCTCGACGATGAGGGCGGCGCCATGCTGGTCGATTTCGGGGCGATCCGCGATCGACTGCGCTCCGCCTCCACCGTGGCGTCGACCAGCGTGGGCACGTTCGGCTACATCCCCATGGAGCAGATGATGGGCCAGGCCCGTTCATCCTCCGACCTCTATGGACTGGCGATGACGCTGGTGGTGGTCGCGACTCACCGCACCCCCGAGGCCCTGCCCCTCCACGACGACACGGGCGCAGTGGATCTGGCGCAGCTCGAGCTGGCTTGGCCGCCCCCTCTTCGGGCCGCACTGGCTGCGATGTTGGAGCCGGTGGTGGGCAAGCGGGTGGCCAGCGTCAGCGAGGTGGTCCGCATCCTCGACGGTGGGGCCGCGGTCGGCGGTGAGACGAGCCTCGTCCCTCACTCGTCGCAGACCCCCGACATCCCCGGACGTCTGCGCTACCCCTGGCTGTGGAACACCACGCTCGGCGTCGGTGGGCTGGCCGCGGGCGCCATCTACCTGGTGGCGTTCGACATGTTCTCGGAGACCATGCTCATCCAGCTCAGCGCGCTGTGGCTGGCCCCGGTGGCGTTTGGGCTCGTGGGGCGGTGGGCCGACCAATCGCTCAAGCGCAACCCCATCGCGACCGCGACCTTGGGCGCAGGCGTGGCGGTGATCGCCCTGCTGATCTTCATCTACGGCATCTTCCCCGGGCTTTGAGCCGCGAGGGGGCCGGAGCCGCCGCGGGCCGCTCCGTTAGAAGAAGCTGAGAATGTCGCCCACGGTCACCAGACCGATGACCACAAGCAGCGCCAGCATGCCGTAGCCGTGCACCATCTCCTCGACTCGGGGGCTGGCTCGACGTCGTGCCAGGGCCTCGTAGCCGAGGAACGTCAGCCGGCCACCATCGAGGGCGGGCAGCGGCAGCAGGTTGAACATGCCCAGCAAGGTGCTGATGAAGGCGACCGTCCCGAGGAACGAGACGAACCCGCTCTGCGCCGAGGAGGCGATGAACTTCACGATGCGGACCGGTCCCTGCATCTCGGCCTGGATCTGCCCGGTGATCCAGCGGTACAGGCCCGAAAGCTGCTGCTGGGTGACGATGAAGGGTCGCTTCACGGCCAGGGTCGCCGCCTCGCCGAACCCCGCCGCGCGTCGATCTGCGCCCTCGGCCAGGCCCGCGCCGATCTTGCCCTCGGCACTGGGCTCGACGGTCTTGATCAGCGTCTCCCCGTCGCGCTCGAGCGTGAAGTCGACCGGCTCCCCCGGGTGGGCCACGATGAGATCGATCGCAGCTTGGGTGCCCGCGGCCGGGTCGACGGCCGTGTCGCCGATTTGGTGAGGCGATCGCCGACCTCCAACCCTGCGGTCGCGGCCGGCTTGCCCTCGTTGACCTGGGTAATCTCGATGCGATCGACGGTGCCCCGCACACCCGAGAGCATGTAGACCGCGAGGAACAGGATCATCGCGACCAGGTAGTTGGCCAGCGGACCCCCGGCCAGCACCGCGGCTCGGGCCCACAGAGGCTTGTCCCGGAAGTTGACCGACGCCGCTTCGGCCCGACTGGCCGCGCGCGCCTTGGCCCACGCATCGTCATCGAGGTCGTCGGCATCGACCACGGGCGTGTCGTCTTCGGGCTCTGGCTCCATCCCGCGAATGAGCACATACGCACCGAACGGGATCGCACCGATGACGAACTCGGTCCCGCGCCAGGTGCCTAGCTTGACGATCGCCGGCCCGATTCCAAAGACGCTGAACCGGTCGACCTTCATCCCGGTCCAGATGGCGGCGAAATAGTGCCCCGCCTCGTGAAGGATGATCACGACGCATAGCGCCACGATCGCGACGACGATCGACATGCTCGCGACTATAGCAGCCTCCGCGAGCCGCGCATCTGAGCGGCTCGTGGCGACGCACGCCCGATCAATCCAGGATGCCGGGACGATCGAGACGGCCAAGGCCCCAGCGCCCCAGCTGCCCCCGCACGAACAATCGCGCGCGGTGAGCCGCGCCCTTCTTGCTCGGAGGGCTCCACACCGGTCGAAGGTTCTGTCCCCGAAGGTGCCGCGTCACCGCCTGTTGCGCGGAGACCAGCCCACCCGAAAGCCGCGGCAACACGGTGATCCCAAGGGGCTGATCGACGACCAGCATCTCGCCGGGAATGATCGCAGCGCGGTGTCCGCTGAGCACCTGCCCCACGCCCCATGCCCCCAGCTCGGGATCGAGCGGCCGGTCCATGAACAGCCACACCGTCCCTCGCGCGACCCGAGTCGCACGCCGGATCGCGAGCCCAGGCTCGACATCCTGGAGGGTCCGTAGCCCGTCGACCTGCCCGTGCAGCAGGCTCAGCACGCTCAACGTGTTGTCGCCCGAGCGCTGATCGAGGGCGAGGATCTCCGACTTGAGATCCGCCCGGTCGTCCGGCAATGGCACCCGATCCGCGATCATCGCAGCCGTCCGGACCGCGGACGCGGTCTCGGCCTCCTGGTCACGAAAGGGGAGGATCAGCGAAACGTCGATATCGGTCACGAGGTGGTGCTTTTAGCTTCCACCGCCGAACCGCCTGGGTCAAGGCCACGCCTCCGATCGGAACCCCGGGTCGCGCCCATAGCGCGCACTGAACGACCCGATCGCGACGCAACGCACTGGGCGATGGGGTCGAGATCCCGAGCGCTCTTTCGTACCCTTCACCCCCCAATTTGCGCGCCTGACGCCAAACGCCCCGGCTCTACTCCGTGGGTCGAGGCCCGTGCGCCAAGGAGTGTCCCCCAGTCATGGCCGGCATCAACAAGGTCATTCTCATCGGCAATCTCGGGCGCGACCCCGAGCTTCGCTACACGCAGAGCGGCACCGCCGTGTGCACCCTCTCCATTGCCACCACGCGGTCGTACACCGACCGCAACAACGAGCGGCAAGAAGAAACCGAGTGGCACCGCGTAGTCGTGTGGAGCAAGCAGGCCGAGTTCTGCAACCAGTACCTGTCCAAGGGACGCCAGTGCTACGTGGAGGGTCGGCTTCAGACCCGCAGCTACGAGAAGGACGGCATCAAGCGCTACTCGACCGACGTCGTCGCTGACACCGTTCAGTTCCTCGGTGGCCGCGGTGGCGGCGACTCCGATGGCGGTCGTGGCGGAGGCGGAGGCGGTGGCGGTGGTGGTGGTGGTGGCAACTACGGCGGTGGCGGCGGAAGCCGTGGCGGCGGTGGTGACAACTACGGCGGCGGCGGTGGTGGTGGCAACTACGGCGGCGGCGGTGGTGACAACTACGGCGGTGGTGGTGGTGGTGGCGGCGGCGGTGGTCGTCCCCCCGAGCAAGGCCCCCCCTCCGGCGGCGGTGGTGGTGGTGGTGGAGGAGGCGGCGGCCTCGACAACAACTACATCCCCGAGCCCGACGACGACGACATTCCATTCTAGGCGTCGCCCCGTCTCCCACGGGACCCACGGCGAAGCGCCCCCGATCCACAGACGGTGGATCGGCTGGTAGCTTCGCCGTCGTCGTGTCCGGTCGCCGTTCCATCCTCCTCGGTTGCGTCCTGCTCGCCTGTCACCGCGGCGACGCTCCACCCGTGGCGCCCGTCGATGTGGCGGTACCCGACGAGTCGACAGCGGCGGAGACTCCCGAGCTTCGGCCCGGCGACACGCTGCTGCCCACGCGCTTCGAGTCCGATCGGGTGTTCCTGGAGCTTCGCACCACCAAGGGCGAGGCGGTGCGGCTGTTTACCGACACCGGTGGTGGCCTCTACCTCCATGACCACGTCGCCGAGCGCCTCCAGCTCTCGGTAGAGCAGGCCGTAGCCGATGGCGACCAGCCGGTCGAGGTCGTGGCCCTGCCCCCGCTCGACACTGCGACGCCAATGCCTCCCGTGCTCGCGCTGGACGGACGGCTTCCCGTGGCCCGTCAGTCACCCTTCGGCGGGGTGTTCGGAGACGGCATGCTCGGCGCAGCCTGGTTTCGCGACCGGGTGTGGACGTTCGACTACGCCAATCAGACTCTGGTGCTCCACCGCGACGCCATCGGGTGTGACGACGGGAGCACCGTGCCTCTGGGATTTCCCGAGCGTGAGGGGGCCCGGGTGGGCCACTACCCCCGCGTCCAGGCGGAGATCGATGGCACCGTGCACGATCTGCTGTTCGACACGGGTGCCACCGTGCTCCTCACCGAAGACGGGCTGGCCGGGCTCGGCGACGACGGACCAGCCGAACGCGCGACGAGCTTCATGGTGCGGAGCGTGTTCGAGGCGTGGCGAAAGCGTCACCCTGACTGGCGCGTCATCGACAGTGCCGATCGCATGGCTGGCGACCCCATGATCGAGGTCCCGACCGTGACGATCGGCGGTCACCAGGTCGGCCCAGTATGGTTTACCGCGCGAGACGATCCGAACTTCCACGAGTACATGTCGCAGTGGATGGACAAGTCGGTCGATGGCGCGCTCGGGGGTTCGGCGCTGCGCTACCTGACCGTGACCGTCGACTACCCGGCGGCCACCGCCTGCCTCGTCGCCGACTGATCCCGTGCGCCGGGTCGCACACCCGATATCGCACGACGGGCGGCACGACGGGTACCATCGCCCCATGACGAGCCGCTCCTGCCGATTCTCCGTCGTTGCTGCCGCAGTGGGGCTCGTCGCACTGCTGCCCAGCGCCTGTGGCAAGGCGTCGACCCCAAGACCTGGCGGCGAAGCCAAGACGGCCGCGGCCAAGACTCCAGCACAGACCAAGGCTGTCGACACCAAGACTGCCGACACCAAGACTGCCGATACCCAGACTGCCGACACCAAGACGGCCGATTCCCCACCTGCTCCAACGGGGCGCTTGAAAGTCTCTCCAGGCCCCGACTTCGCGGTCGTCGTGCACAGCAAGGGCATCGAAGTCCTCGACCCCAAGGGGGGCAGCGCGGGCATGCTGGTGAACGAGCCGGTCGCGTGGTGCAAGGTCGACGACCGCGCCCGACTCCTGTGGTTCGTGGCCGCAGATGCGGGCGGGCTGTTCGCGCTCGACCTCGAGGGCACGGGGCCCGCCGTCCCCGTCCTGACCCAGACCCCCGAGACGATCGTCATCGACTATCCCGGCGAGCCATCGGGCGTACCCGACGGCAGCCAGTTCGAGGAGGGCGTCGTCGTCCACATGGAGACGCCCCCCCGCCGCGAAGCGGCGTTCGGCTGTGACGGCGACATGGTCTGGTCGTGCTTCGACGAACCCGGCGACGACGAGGATTTCGACGCCGTCCGCAAAACACTCCCCTGGTTTCGCAAAGTCCAGCCGATTACCACGGGCAGTCACGCGACGCTGGTGGGCGCGATGCTGGGGTATCGGAACATCATCTTGATGGGTATCGATTGTCAGTATATTGAACGGGTTGAAGGATCGATCCAGCGGGAAGGCACCGTCTTGAAAATGGAAAAGACACCCGACACGAAT
>JAHZJA010000890.1 GCA_022601155.1 Deltaproteobacteria bacterium
CGCCGACTGGTTCTTTCCTTAAGCCATCCCCATCGCGAGCACTGGTTGTGTACGACTCTAACGCATCTGCGCACCACTCCCATAAATTGCCGTGCATGTCGCACAGCCCAAAGTCGTTCGGCTCCAGCTCCCCCACCGCATGCAGTCGGTCTTCCGAATTGCCGTCGTACCAACCCACCCGCGCCAGGTCGGCTTCACTGTTCCCCGAGTAGTATCGCGTCGCCCTTCCTGCCCGGCACGCATACTCCCACTGCGCCTCCGTCGGCAGCTTCAGTCCCGCCCACTCGCAGTACGCCGTCGCTTCGTCCCACGACACCCCCACAACTGGCTGCTGGTCCTGGTTGTACTTCCGGTCGCCCCAATACTCGGGCTTGGGCGCCGCGGGTTTCGCCTCCAAAAACCTGCGGTACTGAGCGTTCGTCACCGGCGTTGGTGCCAAGTAGAAGTCGGCCAGCGTCACCTTGTGCTGCGGCCGCTCATTGCCGCGCCGGCCCTCCTCGGTTTCCGGCGACCCCATCAAGAACGTCCCGCCGGGAATCCGCACCAGCTCCACACCGCCTCGCGGCGCCACGACCGTCAGCCGGTCTGCCGCACGGCGTTGCCATTGCTCGTTGAACGCGCGCACCGCCTCCACTGCGTGCTCCCGCAGCAGCGGCTCCAGCCCCTCCAGCGACTTCGGCATCCGCTGCGCCAGCAACTCGAGCGCCGCTCTCTGTCGTGCCCCCATCGCCGCGTCCGTTGTCGTCGCCTTCACCAGCGCTACGAACGGCGCCGCCGATACCCCAAACGCCTCGTTCCAGCACAGCCCCATCAGCTTCGACTTGCACCACTGCGGGAAGTCCTCCTGCTTGCCCAGCTCGGCCATGAACGGCTCGAACATCGGCGGGTCGCCCTCCGCCAAGAACAGCAGGATGACCTCCTGCCACCAGCCCTCGCCGAATCGGCTCGCCAATCGTGGCACCAACGTCGGGTCTCCAAACGCCCGGCTCCGAAGCCCACGCGCCGCCAGGTACTCCTGCAAGCCCAAGTGCATGAACCCATACTCGTCCACACCCCACCCCGTCAGCAGCCCGCTCTCGTCCCGGATCGTCTTCAGGAACTTGTCCGCCGAGACTTCCGCTCGCCCTACCAGCCCTAGTCCCTCCGTCACCGGGACCGACAGCTCGCTCGTGCTCGCCCGGATTCGCGTCGGCTTCTCGTGCATCCACGCCGCCACCGGTTGCAGCACCTGCCGGGCTTCCCGGGCCGGAAACGTGACCGGCAGGTCCTTGGTCACCCGCCGCCATCGCTCGAGTAGTACCGACACCGCCTCGTCGTACAGCACCACCCGCTCGTCGGGTAGCCGACCCCGGTCGCGATGCACCAGGCAGATCGTCGTCAGTAGCAGCGGGTTGTGGGTCATCGTGTACACCCGCTGCGACGCCATCTCCGGCTCCTGTAGCGTCTTCAGCAGATCGGTGGCGCCTGCGTTCGCTCGGGTGTTGGCCAGCTCTGGGCTCGGTGCAGTGGCTCGCTCCACGATGGCGTACCAGTTGCGCACGAACGTCTCGACTTGCTCGGAGTTCATCGGCCGCAGATGCAGCTCGAAAAACCCCTCGTCGAGCTGAGCGTCGAGCGCGTAGCCGGAGAACCGGCAGCTCACCAGGAAGTAGCAGTCTGGACGAGCCCGTCGCGCCTTTTCGATCCACCGCGCCACCGTGCGCCGCTCGTCGGCATTGGCCACCTCGTCGAGGCCATCGAGCAAGAACAACAGGCCGCCTAGCTCGTCCAGACGGCGGCCGAAGCCCGTGGGTAGGCCGAGGTCGTCATCGGCGAGCTCCGCCTCCATGAACGAACGCAGGCTCTTGCTCTGCCCCAAGTGTCGCAGCGGCAGGAAGACCGGCACCGTCCCCGCGGGCAGGCCGATCGACTCTGCCCCCTCGCGCGCGATCTTCAGCAGCACCTGTTTGAGGTGCGTCGTCTTCCCCGAGCCCGGGTCGCCCAACAGCACCACACCTCGCTGCCCGGTGCGCCCCGCCACCTCGAACGCGGTGGCCAGTGCGACCTCGCTGTCGTGGCCGCAGGCATCCTTGCCGCTGTGGAACACCTGCTTTCGCTTGGCCCCGCGGTCGACGATCGCATCCAGTGGGACGTACAGGTCGTCGAGCGTGATCGGGACGCGTACTTTCGTCTCGAACCCGGCCAGCCGCAGCTCGCTGTGCAGGGCTTCGAGCTTTCCGTAGTAGATGCGCAGATCGCTCTCGAACGAGCGCTTGTCGGAGTCGACCGACGTGGAAGACGTGACCGCGACGGCCGGGCCAGTGGTCGCGGCCTGCATGCGCGATGCTTCCTGCATCAACGCTTGTGTCACACGGGTCCCCAGGGTCGTCTCTCGAAACGGCGCCGGCATCTGGTCGGCACCGAACTTCGCCTTGAACTTGTCGAGCTTGGCCAGCTTTGCGCCTCTGCCTGGCCCCTGGTCGAAGTCGCGCTTGGGGTTGACGTCGACGTCATCAGCCAACACGAACATCAGCCGCGGCATCCCCTTGGCCTTCGCCGCATCGTACTCGATCTCCGTGATCGACCGCTCCTCCCCGTCGGGTACCCACCCATAGCGGTGCGCCACGATGCCAACGAGCCAGTCGCACCCTTCCACCAGCGTTTGGCACTGCTGCACGGTCGGCTGGCTGCTCGCCGCGAACCGTTCCATCCCCACGGGTACGTGCCCCGCGGCGATGATCGCGTCCTCCACCACCTTCCGCCGCCCCTTGTTGTCGAGATAGGTCGACGAAACGAACACCCTCATCGCGCGGCCGCCACTCACGACGTCATCGTCGCAGATGCAACAACTCTGGCCAACGCCTTCGACCCGAGGTCGATGAATGGCCCCTTTGGGCGAAAAGCCCGTCCCGCAGCGAGGCCAGGATAGTGCTCCTTCGATGGGTCGGTGATGGCCCCCGCCGTGATCGTGTCACAGACGCTCTCGAGATGGTCTGCCTCTGTGATGGTCGTTTTCGCCACCCACCCAGCCAGTCGCTCTCCACTCGAAGGCTGTCTCCAACGCAACTGAGCGGCAACGACCCACGGACGCGGTGAACCGAGTTGCACGACAAGCACCTGGGTGGCCCATCTAGAGCTACGTTCCCTACGACATGGGTAACTACAACACTATCAAGGCCGCAACGACTTGCAGCCGCTGCGGCGAGCGGGCGGTCTACGGCATCCAGTGCTCCTACGGAGCGCACGCCGATGGCTGTTTGGAAACCCTCTCGGTGGGGGACTCATACCGCACCGCACCTGGTCACCACCCGTACCCTACTGAGGACGTCGCCGGCCTCGCCGACTGCCACCTCTGTGGACTCGACTTCGGCGTTCGCGTCAAACTCGTGACTGGGACGATCCGCGAAGTCACGCCCGAGCCCGATGCCCTTGGCGCAGCCCCGGATGGACACCTCACCGCCCCAATCGAATGTCCAGAGTGCCGCACCCGCGGGGAAACCCAGATCGAACTGTACCGTGCGTGGGAAACAACCAACCTGCGGTTGGGCAGCGTGTACCGCACGACGCTCCCTGTTCAGGGTCACAGGATCCGCGGAAGGGCTACGTGTCAGTACTGTCGCCACGTCTTCGTCGCCGCAGTGAGCCTTAGTGGAGACGTGTTGAGTAGCGTGGCGGTCGACCCCAATCAGTCCGAGTTCCGCCAGGACGTCCACGATACGGCTCCCGCGTACGAGGGCGGGATCTCCTTGAGTCGAGGGTCTGGCCGACCTCGCTAGCTCGTGTCTCGATTCCTAAGCAGGCACGCACTCGAGCGTGCCGCACCACGTGGCCTCCGGTCACCGCTTCGACGGCGAGATCGAAGCCACCGATGCCGGAGAACAGCGAGCCGATCCGCAGTGCCGTCATGACGACATCCCGTCGCGCGGGCCAGGCGATTGCGCTGCGTCGTTGGGCAGGTCTTCGCTCCCTCGCGACGCTTCACCGCCGGGTTGTCCTCGGCGGCCAGGCGGCACCTCACCGCCAGGCTGTCGTCCAGTGCGAGGCTGCACTTCACCGCCAGGTCGTCGTCCAGTCGGCAGCGGCGCTTCACCGCGGGGCTGTGTCCCGCTGCAGGGTTGTGTCCTACTGCGAGGCCGTCCGACTGTGCCAGACGGAGCTCCACTGCGACACTCTCGAGCGACGTCGTTGGACGGCCGCCAGCGTGCCGCGACGTCGTCGGCCGAAGCACCATCGCGAAGTGCCACGAACACAGCGTCAACGCGGTCACCGTCGCCGGCCTTCAGTGCTCGCATGGACTCACGACCCAACGCCCGCAGCACCTGCGCGACGTCGAAGCCAAGCATGTCGGCGGCCGCCTGCACCCGGATCCGCACCGACGTCTGTGCAGCATGCGACTGCTGCGACGTAAGCGATCAGCGTAGGGCCACCCCGTGCAGCCCCAGCTCCGAGCCCCAACGCCCGATGCTCAGGCAGTAGCGGCTGGGGCCCAGTTCCAGGGCATCAGGGCCTCGACGTCGCATCCAGCTCGGAGTCGGACGAGCACGTCGGCCATATACGTCTCGGGGTTGATCCCGTTGAGCTGGCACGTCGCGACGACGCTCTGCAGCACCGCGAGATTCTGGGCACCTTCTTCGTGTCCCGCGAATAGAAAGTTCTTCCGCCCAAGCGCGATGATTCTCAGCTGACGTTCCGCGATGTTGTTGTCGAGGGGAATCTGCGGGTCCTCGAGAAACCGACGAAGCGGTTCGCGTTGACGGCTCAGGTACGTCAGCGCCTTGCTCAGCGGGAACGATGGCGGGTGGCCACCACTATGCTTGACGATCCACTCGTCGATACGGTCGAGGATCGGTGCACTTCGTTGCTTTCTCCGCTCGAGGTGTGCCGCCGTTCCGAGTTCGCCGGCCTCGGCCGTTTCGCGCTCGACCACATACAGCTCCCGGATCAGTTCGAGTAGTTCCTCGGCGAAGGGAGCGGAGCTCAATGCTTCGAACACACCTCTTCGAGCATGCGACCAGCAGCCCGACCGCGTCCGCCCATCTTTGGTCGAGGAGTTGTAGCCCGAGTAGCCATCGACGCACAGGTAGCCCACGCCCTCGCCCAGCAGTGCTTCGGCAGCCTCGGCGCTGCGTGATGAATCGAAGCGAAACACGACTGTGCGACTCGCAACCATCGTCCAGATCCATCCCGTGCGGCAGCCACCCTTGGCCTGCACGCGCATGGGGGTCTCATCGGCGTGGATGTACTTGTCGCTCCGGGCTTCCGCGAGCAGGCCGTCGTACACCGGGACGAACGCATCAGCGGAGCGATGAAACATCGAGCATAGAGTGCTTCGGGCCGTCGGGATCCCAGCACGGGCCAGCCACTTGGCAATACGATACAGCGGCATGACGTCGCCGCACTTGGCCGCGACGACATGGGCGTGAATGCCCGGGCCGTACTTGACGGCCTTGCCGACCCCGGGTGGTGGTGTTGCACGGATGATGTGTTCGTCGTCCTTCGAGGCCAGGGTCTCGAGAATGTAGCGGAAGCGGACGTAGCGGCCCGGGAGATAATCGATGCGCTCGCAGATGGTGCCGTCACCGACGACCCGGAAGTCGTCGCGTGTCATGCCCTCGGGCAACTGCTCGGCCGCAACGGGAATCTCGACGTCGACCGATGGAAGCTCCTTGCGTGCTTCCTTGTTGGCCTTGCGCTTGGGCTCCGACTCGCGACGCGCATGCCGACGAAGCTCGCGCTTGCGCCCTCGTTCGTCCTGCGGCATCGGCTCGCCGTCGACCGTCTGGTCGGGCTGCGGCCCCTTGCGTCGCAGTTCTTCGTCCATCGTCGGCATCTTCTCCGAGCGCCGCCCGAAGAGCATCCGCCGAAGGCTCTTCACCTCTGTCGTCAGCTTTTCAATCAGCTCGTTCTGCGCCGCCAGTTGCTCGCTCTGCTGTTTGGAGAACTGCCGCAGCGCGAGGATGAGTAGCTTGGTCTCGGGAGGCAGCAGCTCGATGAGCGCGTCGATCTGCTCGGCGTCGTCCGTACTCATCGACAATCCATAGATCACACTATCTCGTCGATGTCGATCCCTTGGTCGCGTTTCGGCGCGATCGATCGCCGGGTGTCCAATGCTCGAGGCGCCGAACGTTTTCCACGTCGATGCCGTCCAGGAGCATCGCCAACTGCGTCGCGTCGAGCTCGACGTTGGTCTCGCCCCGATGTGGGTGACGGAAACGGCCCCGCTCCAGACGCTTGTACCAGAGCACAAAGCCCCCCTTGTCGAACGTCAAGATCTTGGCGCGATTGCGACGAGCCGAGATGAAGACGAACAGATCACCGCTGAAGGGATCCTCGCCCGCTGCAACGACCAGCCCGTACAGACCCGGATGACCCTTGCGCATGTCGGTCGGCTCGGCGAACAGCAGAACACGAGCGTGACCGGGCAGGCCGATCATCGCGGCCGCCTCGCGCGTCGCTCAAGTGCGACGACCAACTCCGCGATTCGTTCGTCGGTCAGCGTCGTCGGCAGCAGGACGCGGACATCACCGAGCCGCAACTCGACCGCCCGCGTGTCCTGCGGTGCGCCCGTCGCCGTGACCTCGACGAACCGCGGTTTGTTGTTCCGCTTCGCACCGCCGTCATACAGCCAGCTCTTCAGCGCGCTCCTGGTGACGCCCTCTCCCTCACAGAACTCGCGCTGCGTCAGCCCGCTGTCACGGTACCGGGCGATGATCTTGGCGCGCTCCTCGATCGACCTGTGCTTTGCCACCTGCCGAGGCTTCCGGACTCCCTTCGAGCCCGCCAGTGGTCATGGGCTGAACGGGTACG
>JAHZJA010000891.1 GCA_022601155.1 Deltaproteobacteria bacterium
AGCGGTTGCACGTCCTCGGCCGTCATCGTGCAACCTCGCGCTGGGCGTGACGCCGCCCTGCGCCTCACGTCGCGACCTCCCACTGACATCGCTTCGTGGCGCGGTACCCATCGACATCGCTTTGGTTGCGTGGCGGCTGCAAAAAATCGAGTAGCCGAAGCGCGAGCGCTCATCGGCGAGATTCGAAAGTCATGCATGAACGCTCGACTTCGAACCGTTCGATGTGGGCACGTCCCCCGCCATCCGAGGGGTTGATTGCCCGGGGGGCAAATCCCCTCGCCGGCCCCCGGACAACGCCCCAGCGTGTCGCGGAGAACACCGCGCGGGTGCCCCCTCGTATGAACATTCAGGTCCTCAACCATCCCAAAACACCTTTGCACTGGCTTCGATGTGCCACATCCTCAGCCCATGATGTCAGAGTTTCGATGGCCGGTTGGTGTGCAGACGATCGCCCGATCCACACTTCCGATGGCCGTGATGCTCGCGATGGCATGTGGCGACGACACCCCGGTAACAGCCGGCGGTAGCGGTGATGGAGCGACGACCGGGTCGACGACCGCGGAAGACGAGTCTGCACAGTCCACGGCCGGGGCCACCGACGACGGGCTCGACACCACCGCGGGCGATACCGAAGACCCACCGCCCACGGTCGACCCCATCCCCGATCCACCGGGACTGTCGGCCAATGGCTGGACCAACTGCGAGCCCGACGACGACGGCAACCTCACCTGCTGGGGCGCGGCGGCGTGCGGGGTCCAAGGCAATGGCGCCAGCCAGCCCACCCCGCCCAACGATGGAACCCCAGGGCAAACCTGGGCTTCGGTCGCGGGCGGCGTGCTGCACACGTGCGCCATCGATCTGGACCGCGCCCTGTGGTGCTGGGGTGACGGCTCGGGCGGCCAGGTCGGCGACGGCGTCCTCGACGACGGGCTCCAGCAGGCATGCCGCAGGACCCCCGTCGCCATCGCCGAGGGCGCCACTTGGGCCCGTCTGTCGATGGGCGCCACGCACTCGTGCGGGGTCCAGATGGACGGGACGTTGTGGTGCTGGGGTCGCAACACCTACGGCCAGATCGGCGATGGTGCGGTCGGACCCCTGTACAACCGCCTGTCCCCCACCGCGGTGGCCGGCGACACGTGGATCGATGTCTACGCGGGAGGCGACCACACCTGTGCCCTCGACTCCGAAGGTGGGCTGTGGTGCTGGGGCAACGGCGGCGACGGACAGCTGGGTATCGAAGGCATCGACTTCAGCAGCACCCCTGTTCCGGTAGCCGGGCCTCCACCACTGCGTGAACTCGCCCGCGGTGGTGCTAGCTCCACGACCTGCGCCGTCGCCAACGACGACAGCCTGTGGTGCTGGGGTGAAAACAGCGACGGTGCGGCCGGCGTGGGCCAGTTCGATGAGGTGCCGCTGCCGACCGAGGTGTTCCTCAACGATCCCATCGACCACGTATTCGCCGGTCCACGAACGACCTGTGCCGTGAGCAACGATGGACGCCTGTGGTGCTGGGGTAGCGGCAGCGACGGCCAGCTGGGCGACCGCGACACCACCCTCGGCAACTTCTCGCATACCCCAGTGGAGATCACCGGGCACACCTGGGACCACGTGGTGACCGGCTTCAGGCACGTCTGTGGCCAAACCGACGAAGGCCAGACCCTGTGCTGGGGTGCCAACGATGCGGGCCAGGTGGGCGACGGGACCTCCGGCCCCGACAACGGCCGGCTCGAACCCACAGCCGTCGGCTCCTGGGGTGGTGGACCCGTTGCCGACGACTGGGCCACCGGGTCGGTGGGAGGCACCCACAGCTGCGGCCTACGGCTGGACGGTAGCCTGTGGTGCTGGGGCCGACGCACCGAGGGCCAGCTGGGCAACGGTGACGCGACCGAGGATTGTTCGCCGGCCAACCCTGCGGGTTGTTCGTTCACCACTCCGGTTGCCACGCAGCCTCCGACTTCGGGGGCATGGGTCGAAGCGGTCCCCGGCGGTCTCCATACCTGCGCTCGACGGGACGATGGGACCCTGTGGTGCTGGGGCGCAGACAATGCCGGACAACTGGGGCACATCAGCTTCGACGGCACCGTCCCCTTCCAGGTGGGCGCCGCCTCCGATTGGACGGCAATCGACCTCGCCAACGCGACCACCTGCGGCATTCGAGCGCCTGGAACCTTGTGATGTTGGGGCTCCAACTTCTTTGTCGAGGTCGGCGACGGTACGATCGGCACCAACCACGACGCCCCCTCGGCCGTCGGTACCGCCCAAACGTGGACCCGGGTGAACCTCGGCCCTGTGGGCCACGCCTGCGGGCTCCGCAGTGACGACAGCCTGTGGTGCTGGGGGCGCAACGACTTCGGGCAGCTCGGGCTCGGCACCGACGGAGAGCCTCAGACCACGCCGATGCAAGTCCCGGGGTCCTGGTCCGCGGTCGCAGCGGGCGCGGTGCATACGTGTGCCATCGCGACCGACGGCACGCTGTGGTGCTGGGGGCGAGCTGGCGAAGGCACGCTCGGCATCGGACCTGCAGCCGAGGACGCCATCTTCTCTACGCCAACGGCCGTGGGCACCGCAGACAACTGGATCGAGATCGCGGCGGGCAGCGGCAGCTGCGGGCGGCGTCAGGACGGCTCGCTGTGGTGTTGGGGGCCCAACAGCAACGGTCAGCTGGGCCAGGGCACCGTCGATGAAGACGCAGGGTCCAACATCCCGCTTCAGGTCGGTACCGAGACCGACTGGTCCGAGCCCTCGATCTGGGGTGACACCGTGTGTGGTCGTCGAGGCAACGAGCTGTGGTGCTGGGGTGACAACAACTCCGGACGACAGGGCAACGACACGATCTTCATCTCTGGCCAACCCCGACAGGTGCGCAATGACGGCTGAACGACAACCAACGATTGTATGGGCCCTGGTGTTGGCGGTGGTCATCCCCGGCTGCGGCGACGGCCCCACGGCGACCTCCGAGCCCGGGACATCGTCCGGGACCGACGGCAACACCGCCACGATCGGCGAGGACGACTCCACCTCGGGAGGCTCGGGACCCGGCGCCGACTCGACCGACGGCGGCGACACGACCGATGGCGACAGCACCGACTCGGGCCCGCCCCTGCCCCCCATCCCCTGCCCCGAGGAGTGGAGCTGTCAGGCCGACGCCGATGGCGACGAGATCCCGCTGAGCTGCGACAACGCCCCCGAGCACACCAACCCGGGGCAAGGCGACATGGACTTCGATAGCTATGGCGATCTGTCCGACTTGTGCCCCACCGTGCAGAGCCTGCTCAACACCGCCGACTCGGACGACGACGGGATCGGCAACGACTGCGACCGCTGCCGCTTCCCGCCCCAGCAGTATCAGGGAACGCTCGATCTGCCGGAGCGCTACGACATCCGCAACAACCCCTACCTCGGTGACACGGACGAGGACGGGATCGGCGACGCGTGTGACAACTGCCCCACCGTTCCCAACTGCCTGGACTATGGCAACGGGCCGGGTCTGACCCCCTACAGCGAGGGCATGCCCCTAAACTTCGAAGATCCGGCATGCCAGCCCGACTTCGACAACGACGGCGTGGGGGATGCCTGCGACGGACGTGTCGGGCCCGGTGCCGCGGCACCGCCCGGGTTCGGCGACGCGGACGACTTCGACCAAGACGGCCTGTCCAACGACGTCGATCTGTGCCCGCGGCTACCGACCAATTTGGGCACCTGCGCCAACGGAGGCGGCTGCCCGCCGGACTCGAGCTGTGTCGACGGGGTCTGCAACCACCTCGACCCCGACGCCGATGGCGTGGGCACTGCGTGCGACACCTGCCCGTTCGCCAGCAACCCCGAGCAGGTCATCGATGGCATGGCCTTGATCGACGATGGCGACGAGGACTTCGTGGGGGCCGCGTGCGAGACCCACCCCGACTGCGACGACCGCTCCGACCCACGACCGCTGGGATTCTACGACGTGGCCGTGGGCGGCTACTGCTGCACCACCGTCTATCAGGGGCAGCGGTTGCTCGACCCCGACGACAACCCTCTGGACCCCGCCACCCTGCCCATCGACGAGCCTGGGGTGCTCACCCTGCCCCCCGGCTGTGACGCAGCCCTGGTCGCGGCCGGAGTGAACCAGGCCACTGCCCTGCGGCCCGAGGACGTCGGGGGTGTCGACGCATTGTGGTCATTCGCGTGCTTCCTCCCCCAGTGGGACCACGACTACGACAGCATCGGTGATGCATGCGATCTGTGCCCGTTTGCCTACGACCCCGACAACACGCCGTATGTGGACGTCAACGGCATGGAGTGGCCGTCGGACGGAGCCTTCTGCAACGGCGACTACCACTGTACCGCGCGGTAATCTTGGCTCACGAAAACCGTGGGGCCCGACCGAGCAGGTCGGGCAGCGCGACCCACCCCGTCTTGCCGTCGAAGCACACCAACAAGCCGTCATCACCCAGGTGCTCGGCGAGATCGTCGTCGTCGAGCACCTCGCTCAGGCGCAGTGCACCGAACACCTGACCGCGATCCTCGAGGAACCACCGCTTGCGCGCCGACAGCCGCCCCGCCAGATCGCGCAGCCGCGCCAGCTCGGTCTTGTAGGCTGCACGCTCTTCGGGGTCCCACACTCCGTTGCGGTTGGCGTCCCAGTGGGTAAGCAATCCCGCGTCGGCCCCCACCGCATCGCGCCGCGCCGCTTCGAGCTCCACCGCGTCTTCGATGCCTCCCAGCTGGGCCGCCTCGTCGGCGAAGCCCGCCTCGAGCAGTCGCTGTTTTTGCAGCTCGAGTTGTCGGAGCAGGTGAGCCTCACGCCATCGCGAAGGCATCAAGTCCAGCCGCGCGAGGATCCACGGCGTGAACATCCCCGTGCCGGGTACGGGAAACGCCGAGTTCGCTGCCGCGATGATCCCGGCCGGGAATACCTTGACCAGGTCGACCAGTTGATCGCGGATCTTGTCGCGCTGCTCGGCGCTCAGCTGCCCGCCTTGCACACGACCGAGCAACAATCCCATCACTTCGCGGCTCTCTTGCAGCTCCCCCACGAAATTTCGCCAGTGCCGTCCCGCTGCCACCCGGGCTCGCCCCGTCACCCGCTTGACCAGCCCTGGAGGCCTCTCCAGCACCTCGATCTCGAGGCGGAGCTCTTGCAGCGAGGCCACGTCGTACCCCGCCGCGCCCAGGCGTACGGTCAGCGCATCCAACCGCTGGCCCACCCCAGCCTCGAGCGGGGGCTGCTGCACGGAACGTTGGGCGTCTTTGGGCACCATGGGCAGGGTAGCAACGCCACGATCGACTTTTTTCGTCCCGGCCCAACCCAAACCGTGACCCCCGGGAAAGGGACACCATCATGTCGACTCCCACGCACTCAGCGGTCTCCGCGCTCCGTTCCTTCCAGCACGCCCTCGCCAGCCTCATCGGCTACCCGCCCGTGATGCGCCCCTGGCTTCCCCGTCGCCTCGCCGGGCCGGTCACCGCTCGCTGATCCGGGCCGGGCTCGGCCTGTTGATGGCTCAGCATCGCCGCCGTCGAGACACCCGCAACGGCACGAGCTGGACGCCACCTCGATCGAGACACCGCCGCTCCCACTGGCTCGACACCACGGTCGTCGAGACACCATTACCGAGACACCATTACCGAGACACCACTACCGAGACACCACTACCGAGACACCACTATCGTCGAGACGTCACCGCCATCGAGACGTCACCGCCATCGAGATGTCGCCTTCGTCGAGACACCACCGTCGAGGCACCAGCGTCGTCGAGCCGTCACCGCCATCGAGGCACCACTATCGAAGCACCCGTTTCATCGAGACGTCACCTTCAACGAACACCGCCGCCCTCGACGAACACCGCCCTCGACGAACACCGCCGTCATCGACAGCGCCATCATCGACGGCGCCGCTGTCCTCGAGACGCCCTCTCATCGAGTCCGCCGCGGCGATCGCTCCGCATCACCGTCGTCGAAACGCCGCGCCCTCAGTCGGTGAGCACGACCAGCGTCGGGCCCATCACCATCGAGACGCCACGGTGGTCGAAGCATCGTTCCTGCGATGGCTCCGCATCACCGTCGTCGAGACGCCGCGCCCCCGCCGTCGAGCACGACCATCGTCGAGACCATCACCAGCATCGAGACACCACCATCATCGAGACACCACTGCCCCAATGGCTCGGCGTCGGCATCATCGAGACACCGCCGCTCCAATGGCTCGGCACCACGATGACGATGACGCCGCTCCAATGACTTGGCGTCACCGTCGCCGAGGCACTGCCGGCGGCGGCTCGATGCCTTCCATATTGCCATCGACCGTCGCGAGGGCTTCATCCCGACGACCCCGCCCCAAAGACCCCACCCCAGTGACTGCGCCGACCACCCGCGTGTACGTGCCCGTTCGCAGGGTCGGATGCCGATCCGGTGCTTCCGACGGGCGCGTGTCCCCACGGTATGTGACGCTGGGACACTGTGGGCACCTCCACGTCGGATAGGCGAGCACTGAGCCGCACATCAGCATTCATCGAGCATGCTTGACGACACGACACTCCTTGCATTGCTCAACACCGATGTGCACCGAGTGCGGGCTTTACTACAGGATTACCCGTAGGCGCTTGAGGCGGTTCCCGGTTCTGGGTAATGCAGCGCACAGGGCGTCGGGTGGTTGAATCCCGGCGATGTAGGGCTGATGAAGAGAACACTGATTGTCGCGGCGTTTCTCGCCGCGGGTTGTTCTACCGCTGTGGACGATTCCCGAGTCGATGAGCAGGAGCTCACCGAGACCGAGGAGATCATCGAGAACCTCAAGCTCGCGGGCTACCCCGAGCAAGAGATCGAGGTGCTCCCCGATGGCACCGTCGTGGTCGGACAAGATGCGGTGGTCAACCTCCAGGCCTCTCGCGAGATGGCCGGCATCGGGTACGAGGACGACTTTCGACAGTACCGCACGTTCAACCTGGTCAACACCAACTCGGTCAACGTCATCTGCGTCAACCCGACGGCGGGCTTCAACAACCTCTCGACCCTGAGCGCAGCACTCGACGTTGCGATCGCACGATACAACGTCCTGCAGCTCGGGTTCACGATGCAGCGCGGCGGCGGCGGCTGTGATGCGAACATCACCATCGACGACGTCGGTGGCAGCGGCGGCCTGGCCGGCTTCCCCTCGGGCGGACAACCGTACCCGTTGGTCGAGATCGGCAACCAACTCAACAGCTCCAGTGTGGAGATTCCGACCCACGTGATCCAGCACGAGCTGGGCCACTGCATCGGCTTCCGTCACACCGACTACTTCAACCGGTCCATCAGCTGCGGCGGCTTCCCCCTCAACGAGGGCGAGGAGAACAACGGCGTCGGCGCGGTTCACATCCCGGGCACGCCGACGACCAACATCAACTCCCGGTCGTCGGTGATGGTCGCGTGCTTCAGCAACCTGAGCACGGGTCTGTGGACCGACAGCGACCTCGTCGCCTGCGAGGAGCTGTACGGCACCAACAGCTTCGACATCACCGCGTCGGCGGTCGACACTCAGAGCAACCTCAGCGGCAGCGCCGGGTCACAGGTCGTCTTCGGACCGTACGACGGGGCCAGCGTGGATGCGCTGCGCTTCGCCATCTCTGGCGGTACGGGTGACGTCGATCTGTACGTGCGCCTGGGGGCCGCGCCAACCACGGCGACCTTCGATTGCCGCCCCTACTTCGCGGGCAATGAAGAGTCTTGCAACTTCGCCCCGACCGACAACGGCGACTACTACGTGATGCTGGATGCCTTCGAGGCCTACACGGGCGTCACGCTGAGCGTCACCGCACCCAGTGGCGGCCCGCCGCCGCCCGATCCCGAGGTCTGTGACGACGGCACCGACAACGACGGCGACGGCGACACCGACTGCGCCGACTCCGATTGCGCTGCCGACCCCGCCTGTGCCCCGGACCCCGAGGTCTGCGACGACGGCACCGACAACGACGGCGACGGCGACACCGACTGCGCCGACTCCGACTGCGCTGCCGATCCCGCCTGCGCCCCCGACCCCGAGGTCTGCGACGACGGCACCGACAACGACGGTGACGGCGACACCGACTGCGCCGACTCCGACTGCGCTGCCGATCCCGCCTGCGCCCCCGGCGGCTTCACGGAGCTGTTCTTCAACGGCTTCGAGAATGGCTGGGGCAACTTCAACGACGGTGGCAGCGATGCTCGCCGCAGCGCCAACGACGCGCAGTACGCCACCACGGGCACCTTCTGCGCCCGGATCCGCGACGACTCCAGCACGTCGGTGATCACCTCCGACCCGTTCAGCCTCAGCCCCTATACCGAGGTGCAGATCGAGTTCGCCTACTACGCCCGGAGTATGGAGAACAACGAGGACTTCTTCGTCGAGCTGTGGAACGGATCCTCGTGGGTCGTGGTCGGCAACTACGTCCGCAACCAGGACTTCGACAACAACACCTTCAACACCGCGACGATCAACGTGACGTCCGGGCAGGTGAACTTCAGCGGTAGCGCCCAGCTGCGGTTCCGCAACGACGCCTCCGGTAACCAAGACTGGATCTACATCGATGATGTGACGGTCTCGGCCCAGTAGCCGCGACGGTCACCTCGACCCGATCTCGACAGGGCTCCGGCACACGCCGGGGCCCTCGTTCGTGGTTCCCCTCGGCTGCCGCCCTAGCCCGCCACCTCGAACGCGACCCCGTCGTCATCGAGCGTGATCCACAGCGCTTGCAGCTTCATGAGGCTCGTTCCCGGGTTGAAGCTCCACGTCGCGTCGATCCGATCGACGACCGAGCCGCTGCGATACGGCGACTCGTGGATGTGGCCGTGCAAGGTCAACGGTGGCTGCCGCTGCTCGATGAAGCGTCGGAGCGCCCTGCTTCCTACCGGTTGTCCGTCGTGCATGATGTCCAGCTTGGTGCTCCACGGAGGCGTGTGCACCACGAAGATCGTGCGCTCGACGGGCGCGGCGTGAGCGAGCTGCTCGAGCTCTTCGGCCAACGTCGGCCGCCCACGGATCTCCGAAGCGTCGACCCTTCGGGTCTGCCCGCCATCGGACAGCAGACAGGTCTCCGGCCATCGCAGCGGCTCCCACCCGGGCTCATCGATGCGGTCGTAGTCCGACATGAAGAACGGCGTGACCGGTACATACGGCAGCCCGGCGATGTGCCACTGCCCCACAGCCATCGAGCGGCGACACAGCCAGCGCCAGTTCGAGGTCCGCTCGAGACCCTCGAAGACTTCCTCCAACCCGGCGCAGTCATCATTGCCTGGAATGGCGAAGACCGGCACGGCACAGCTCGCCGCCAGCTGCTCCAGCCGCGGCCCGAGCCACTGCTCCACGAACTCACCCTGCTGCACCAAAGGTTCGATGCCGGACCGAGGATACGGACACAGATCACCGCCCAAGATCACCGCGTCCGGCTCGTGCTCCTGGGCCAGCTCGAACAGTGCATCGTAGGCCCTGGTGTTCCCGTGAAAGTCGGTCGCGAACAGGAGGCGGGGCATTGACCTAGCGTACCAGCCCCCCGGGCGACGCCGGACTCGGATGATGCCGTCGGCAGAGCCCGAGGTCCGGGGTGACGGTGCCGTGGCCCAACGCTGTCGGCCGTCGTACGATGGCGAGGCGGGCTGCGCCGCCCAACGCAGCCCATGTACGTTGACCCCTCGCAACGGTGGGTGCTAGGCCGACAGTCTCGTCTATGGTGCTCGAGCTCGCGTTGTATGGACTCGCCGCGGTGCCTGCGGCCGTGGACGGCCCGCCGGAGTCGCCTCCACCGCCCGAGCCCGCGGCGGCGCACCCGATTGCGACCGACCGAGTCCCGTTCCCGTTTGGCTGGTCCGTGGGTCTCGCAGCAGGGTTTCCGGTCAATGGCCTGAAGCTGAGCCGCACAATCGCACGGCGGTGGCATGTCCGCATTGGCGCAGGCATGGGCTACCCGTTTCCGGTGGTCTCGGTGGGCGGGAGCGCCTCGGTCACCCGAGGCTTTGCGCTCGGCCGCATCGTCACCCTCGCCCCGGGCGTGACGGTGGATGGATTCTCGACGCGGTCTTGCTCCGCTGGCGGCTGCGGCGAGCGACACTCCTATATCGGCGCAGGCCCGATGCTCGCGCTGCACTTCCACATCGCCCGCGTCGAGCGTGTCTGGCTGGGCATCGGTGTGAGCGGGGGCGCCACGGTTGCGTTCGTGCGCGAGCGAATGAAGTGGGTCCAGCCCAACGTCCAGGTGCTCGACGTGGCGATCGGGTTCTGAGCATCACCCACGCCGCGCGACGAGGCCCCTTCTCCGTCATCGCGGCCTCGTCACCCCCCGAGGCCGATTCTCGAAAGGCGGCCGCCCCCCCGTCTGGCGGTGCCGAAGATCGACGAGCCGTCCTCACCCGCGAAGCCGAGGCCGCTCGTCAACCAGCGGACCTCGACGGCCGGACCAAGGCCGAGCACCGACGAGCACGTGCTCACCCCGCCCAGCCGTGGCCACAGACGATCAGCGAAGCCCGACGATCTCGCCGTCGGTCAGATCGATCGCGTGGTACTGCGGCCGCCGTGGAAGACCGGGCATCCGCAGCATGTCCCCGGTGAGCACCACCAAGAACCCTGCCCCTGCGTTGATCTCGATGCCACGCACGGTGACCGTGAAGTCTCGCGGCCGCCCCCGGAGCTTGGGGTTGTCCGACAGCGAGTTCTGGGTCTTGGCCATGCACACGGGGAGCCCCCCGAAGCCGAGGTCCTCGGCCTGTTGGAGCTCGCGCAGCGCCGAAGCGGTGTACGCCACATCGGCCGCCCCGTAGATCGTCTTGGCCACGGCGAGGATCTTGTCCTTCACCGGGGCGTCCAGCGGGTATACGGGCCGCAGCGGCTCTGTGCCGGCCGCCGCCGCCTCCATCACCGCGGTCGCCAGGTCCTCGGCCCCCGCCCCTCCGCGGGCGAAGTGCTCGGCCTGTGCGAACCGCACCGACTGGCTCTCGCACCACTTGCGCAGCACGGCGATCTCGTCGGGCGTGTCGTTGCCAAAGCGGTTGAGCGCCACCACGGGCACCTTGCCGAACGCACGCACGCTGTCGATGTGCTTGTCGAGGTTGTCCAGGCCTCGCTCGACGGCACCGGGATCGGGCTCACCCAGCTCGGCCAGCGCACGACCACCGTGCATCTTGAGCGCACGAATGGTCGCCACCAACACCGTGGCCACGGTATCCAGCCCCGCCCCGCGGCACTTGATGTCGTAGAATTTTTCCGCCCCGAGATCGAAGCCGAAGCCCGCCTCGGTGACCACCCAGTCGCCCAGGTGCAGGGCCATCTTGGTGGCGATCACGCTGTTGCACCCGTGGGCGATGTTGGCGAAGGGCCCCCCGTGCACCAGCGCGGGCGTGCCCTCCTGGCTCTGCACCAAGTTGGGATGCACCACGTCGCGCAGCAGCGCCAGCATGGCGCCGGTCACCCCGAGCGACTCGACGAGGATGGGCTCCTTGGCCCGGGTCAGCGCGACCACGGTGCGATCGAGCCG
>JAHZJA010000892.1 GCA_022601155.1 Deltaproteobacteria bacterium
ACTTTGGCGGTTTTCCATGGGCCACAACGCCGTCAGCGGCAGCTGCCTGGCGAGGCTGCGCTTCGAAGGCGCATCGGGTCATGCGTCGAGGAGCGAAAACACTGCGACAGCGGTCGGGGGCGGCGTTATGGCGCGTGGAAAACCGCCAAAGTCGAGGCTAGTAGGCGATGCCCAACCGACGGTAGATGAAGCCCAGGAGCCACAGCGGACCGATGAGCAGGAACTGCAAGTCCTTGAGGAAAGAGGGCTTGCGGCCCTCGATCTCGTGACCGATGAACTGCGCCACCCAGGCGCCCACGAACACCGCCAGCGACGAGACCCACAGCGGCACGGGGAGCATGGCCAGTGACGCCGCACAGGCATACATCGCCCCGCCGACGACGAGCATGCCCAGGGCCAGACGCTTGGAGACGAGCGCGTAGTAGCCCACGGAGAACGCCAGCAGCACGGAGGCCGGGTTGAACCACGCCGCATCCCACGGCATCGGGATCGCCATCAACAGACCCAGGAGACTGATGACAATGAGCGGGATACAGACCCAGTGGATCGCTTTGTTGAGCGGGTTTTGGTGCGATCGGCCATATTCGGAGAGCCACTGATCGGCGGTCTTCATGATGCGTCTTCCTTGGGGGCGGACCCGGTGAGGTAGGTGATGACCAAGTGGTGGAGCCAGTTGATGCGGTCGTTCCGGTCGAGGGCGCACTGCGGAGGCCACAGCTCGGCGAACACGATCGACTCGCGGAGGTATCCGGCCGCCATCAGCGTGGCCTGCTGTGCCGCGATGATCGGATCGGAGTGGGCGATGGCGTCGCGATGCACCAGCCATGACTGCGTGACCTGGTGCAGCAATGCGGTGTTGAAGTCGCGGGTGGGGCCAGCGAAGGCCGTCTGTCGCCGTGCCTGCACCATGACCGCACGCAGTACCCCGCGACGCTGTGTATGGAAGTCGACCAGCACGGAGATCTGCTCGCGGAGCAGCGCCGACAGCGATCGAGCCTTGGCGTGGTCCGGGTCGAGCACGGCGCCCAGCGTGGCCTGGACCTCGTCGAACACGCGGCGTCGCACGTGCTCGAGCAAGACGTCCTTGGACTCGACTCGACCGTAGAACGTACCGACCGAGCACCCCGCTCGCTCGCACAACGCACCCACGGTGACCTCCTCGAACGTCTGGTCGCGCAGCGCCTGCTCGAAGGCATCGATGATCCGCTGCAGGGTGCGGCGGCTTCGCTGCTGGCGAGGCTCGGCGATGGTGGGAGTCGAGGTCATTAAAACGAATCCGAATCCGGATTCGTTTTAATGCGTTCACCGCCTGGGCGCAACCGATGCACGTGTGGTCGCTAGAAAATCTTATGATTATATAGAGTTAAGAAAACGGCCGATCAGCCGCTGTACAGGCTGCGCAACCGTCGCACAAGGCCATCGGCGAGCCGTTCGGCGGCCGCAGGGCAGCGGCGAAACCACAGCTCAGGCTCCACCAGCTCGACCTCCATCACGGCCAGAGCCCCGTCGTTGTCGCGGATCATGTCGACCCGTCCATAAAGAGGATGGGGCTTGCACGCGGCCATGGCTCGCTCGGCAAACTCGACTTCCTCGACGGTGGGGTCGTGGGCTTCGATGGTGCCGCCATGGTCGTCCTGAACCCGAAAGTCTCCGGCCTTGGCCACCTTACGCAGTGCGTGTGTGGTCTTGCCGTCGATGACCACGACCGTGATCTCACCGCGCTCCACGATGTAGCGCTGGAACGGCTGGAGCATCATGGCTTCGGCTGTCAGTAGCTCGGCGAGCTGGGCCTCGTGCTCCGCCGCGCTGGACCGGTCGACACGATAGGTGTGCCGAGCGGCGCCCGAGACGACGGGCTTGAGTACGGCAGCATCGAAGCCATGGGTCTCGAGAAGCTGGGCCAGGGTGGAGGTCGTACCGCGCGGCACGAAAACCGTGGGGACGGTGTGGATCCCGGCGCGCTCGAGGTCTGCGAGGTAGTGCTTGTCGGCGTTCCAGCGGATGAGGGCGGGCTCGTTGAGCAGCAGTGTTTGGGTGTGCACCCGGTCGAGCCAGGTCGAGAACTCCTCGAACCGGTCGAAGTAGTCCCACGTGGTACGGAACACGGCTGCATCGTAGCGCGACCAGTCGACGTCGGGCCTCGACCATGCGACGCGCTCGGCCTCGATGCCGCGCTCGGCCAGGGCGGCGCCTACGTGGCGATCTTCCTCGAGGATGTTGTCGACGTACCAGTGTCCCGGGGTGGGGTCTTCGTAGCCTTGTTGGGTGAGCAGTGCGACGAGGGATGGGCGGCTCATGGGTGGGCCTCGACTCCAAGGTGATGGAACAAGAACGCGTAGCCGTCGACGGTCTGCTCGACTCGGGCGTGGAGGGGCGTGCCACCGCCGTGACCAGTGTTGGCGCTGGTGCGCAGCAACACGGGGGCGGTGCCGTCGGTCGCGGCCTGGAGGCGTGCGGTCATCTTGCGCGACTGCATCGGGTCGACACGGGGGTCGTTGGCTCCGGTCATCATGAGTACGGCGGGATAGGCGGTGCCGTCATCGACGTTGTGGTAGGGCGAGTAGGCGTGCAGGGCAGTGAACTGCGCTGGATCGGTGACGGTGCCGTACTCCACCGTGTTGAACGCTCCGTTCGGGGACAGCTCGACCCGGAGCATGTCGTAGATGCCCACGTGGGAGACGACCGCCGAGACCAAGGCGGGGTGCTGCACGAGGGTGGCGCCCATCAGCAGGCCCCCGTTGCTCCCACCCTCGATGGCCAGCCGCTCGGGCCGCGTGTAGCCGCGCTCGATCATGTGCTGCACGGCGGCGTGAAAGTCGTCGAACACGTTCTGCTTGTGCA
>JAHZJA010000893.1 GCA_022601155.1 Deltaproteobacteria bacterium
ACGAGCCTCTCGTTCGTCGCTGGCTCCCAGACACTCGAGGACGTCGACGCAACGCGGCGCGGTGGCGCGCAGCGTCACGCCCTGGTGGGTCACCGCGACCGGCTGCGTGGGCGACTCGGGCTACGCCGCGCACAGTTGCTCGACCGACAGCGCCAGCTCCAGCTCGACCCCACAGCCGGGACAGTCGATGCTCGCCGACAGCGTGTCGCCGAAGGTCTGCGCACGCATGCGCAGCAACGCGCGATGGCACTCCCCGACCGTCAGCGACAGCCGCTCGTCGTCGGACAGCTCGGGGCACGCGGCCTCCAGCAGGCCCAGCGTGCGCTCGAAGCCATGGTGGTGCGCCTGCTGCTCCCACAGAGCAACGATTCGTGCTGCATCGAGCGACTGCATCGGGGTCTCCATCTCAGAGCGAGGGCTCCTCGGGCTCGGTCACGCTCTCGTCCAGCTGGAACCCTTCGTGCTCGATCTTGATGTGCTCGATGGCGATGGCGTTGCCATTGGAGTCGAGCTCGGGCAGCGCCTCGTATTCCGACACCCAGGCCCGGAACACCTTGTACGCAATGGCGAGCTGCCCCGCCTCGTTGTACAGCTCGATGATGAGGTCCTTGCGAAAGTCCTTGAGTGAGACCTGCGCGCCGAGGTTTGCCCCCTCCACGTGCACCCGGTTGGCCCAGGTCCGAAACTCGGCGTCGTGGGTGACACCGCGCTCGAGGGTGAGTGCGTCGTACTCCGTGCGGCCCGGGGATTTGCGGCTGCTGCTCATGTCCCCGCCCGCACGGTGCGAGACCACCTCCGTGGTACGGCGGAGACTGCTGACCTTGCTCACCCCCGCGACGTAGCGACCGTCCCACTTCACGCGGAACTTGAAGTTCTTGTACGGATCGAGCCGTAGACCATTGGTGACGAATTCAGCCATCGGTGTTGCCTCAGTCGTTTGTGGCCTGTCCGGCCTTTTGCTGGATGGTGATCACCACGAACTCGACCGGCTTGAGCGGGGCAAATCCGACGACGATGTTCACGATGCCGCGGTCGATGTCGTACTGCGGGTTGGTATTGGCGTCGCAGCGCACGAAGTAGGCATCGTTCGCGCTCGCGCCCTGGAATGCGCCCTGCCGGAACAACGAGTCCATGAACGCGCCCACATTGAGCCGAATCTGCGCCCACAAGGGTTCGTCATTGGGTTCGAACACGACCCACTGGGTGCCTCGAAACAGGCTCTGCTCGATGTTCAGCGCGAGCCGACGAATCGCGGCGTACTTGTACTCGGAGGCCAAGACGTCGGCCCCGCGGAGCGTGCGACCACCCCAGGGCACGGGCCCGATCGCAGGAAAGCGGCGCAGGCAATTGACGCCCAGCGGATTGAGCACGCCGTTTTCACCGTCGGTCAGCTCGTACGCGAGCTTGTCGATCCCGATGATGGGGGCGTCGATTCCCGCGGGAGTCTTCCAGATGCCGCGCTGCGCATCGGTGCGGGCGTAGATCCCGGCCATCGTTCCGCAGGGCGGACACAGCCTCGGGGCCCCGTTCTGCTCGCGATCGGCGATGTAGATCCAGGGGAAGTACACCGCCGCGTGGTCGCTGGACGGCAGGGAGGCGTCGGTCGCCGCCGCCTCCATCAACGAGACGGCATTGGCCCCGCCGCTGACCGGCGCGTCGACGATCATGAAGGCACGCCGCTCCCGACAGTACTCGGCCGCGAACGCCAGGACGTTGGAGTCGGTGATGCCGGGCAGACACAGCAGATTGAAGTTCTCGATGCTCTCCAGCGCGTAGAGACCCGTGCGGTTGGCTCGGCTCCCCTCGAAGACCTCCAGCTGCTGCTGAAGATCGAACGGCTGCTCGCCGCCGCCGACCAACCAGCGGTCTTCGCCATCGGTCGAGGTGCCACCGTTGAGCAGACCGAGGTTGGCCATGATGAGGTCGTCGGCCGCGTTTCCGCTGGTGACGAGATGGACCGATGAACCCGGGCCACCCGTCCCCGAGATCAACGAGATGTGACCCTGGCCCGGTACCGCGGCCCACTCGACGACGGCACGGAAGCCCGCGAACGCGGGGACCAGCGGGCGAGCGGTTCGCACTGCACTCTCGATGGCATCCGCCACCGACAGCAACAGCGCCTCTCCGGATTCCGTATCGTCGATGCCCATCGCGATGAGCTGGATGGCAGGAGCACCGTCGAGCTCGAGGCCGAACGACACACTCGAGGCGACAGCGGGGTCGGCCGCCAGGGTGTCCCCCTGCAATGTGCCCCGGGTCGGAGCGATGACCGGTCGGATCGCACTCGCGCCGTCGCGGCGGATGGCTCCCTGGGCGGCGGTCAGACGCAGCAGCGCCGCAGCGTCCCCGGGGCCCGCCCCCAGCACCATGACCGCCGATTCCTCGGTGATGGGTGCGGTCGCGGACCGAATCTCGATGTGGTCGTCGACCAGCGTCGCGGTGATCGCAAACCCTGCGCTGCTGGCCTCGGTGACCAGCCGCGTCAGCAGCTCTGCAAGACGACCAGGACCGGGCAGGTGAAGGCCCGGATCCCAGGTCACGGTGAAGGGGTCGCCACCATCGACCTGCAGTCGCAGCGCGCTGTACTCGCTGGAGAACAGCGCGATGTCGATTTCCGTGGGATTGATGGTGCTCCCGATAGTTCCCCCAGCCTCGAAGCCGCCCATCGTCACGCGGGTCGCGGAGACGAGCTGCGATCCCTCGCCGACGACGCGCTCTACGAAGCGAGCGTCGGTGGAGCGCATCGACAGGCCGTCGAATCGCTCGGTGAGCGCCAGCCCCGGGTCACCCGAGGGCCGGTACTCCACCACCATCGAGAAGGTCCCATCCAGGTCGGGCACCGGGTGGTGGATCTCGACGGCGATCTCGTTGCCAGCACTGCCTTGGTCCAGAGCCTCGACCGCGAGGACCGGACCCTTGGGCTCGGTACCGGACAGCGTGACCGACGCGGCGGAAGCATCCTTTGCCACACGGACGATCCAGGCCTCGGATCCACCGTTGAGGTAGAACTGATTGACGGCGTAGCTGAGGTCGGAGTCGCCAGAGAAGCCGCCGAAGCGACGCTCGAAATCCGCCCATGACTGCGTGCGTACGGGGCGATTGACAGGACCCGAGCGCGTCCACCCCACGAACGCGGCGATGGAAGTCGACGCGCCCGTAATCGTACGGACACCGCTAGGGAGCTCTTGGACGTAAACGCCGGGATATG
>JAHZJA010000894.1 GCA_022601155.1 Deltaproteobacteria bacterium
AGGAGGCTGGCGAGGGACGCCGCCGACGTCGGCGACGACGCGGTGGCCGTCGCCGAACCCGGGGCGACGCAGATCAGCCAGGCCCGACTCCGGTCCCCAGCCCCGTCGCCGCTCACGTCTCGCAGGACAAGATCGTCATCGACATCGATGAAGAAGAGCTCGAGGTCGTGCGCGACGAGTTCGGTGAGATCGACGAGCTGGATGACCTCACCCTCAAGGGCCGCCGCCGTGGGGTGATGGATGCCCTCCAAGACGAGGTCGAGCTCGAGGATCTGTCCGAAGCCGATCGCGACGGGCAAGAGGAAGAACTCGACGCTGGCGATACCCTGACCGAGGGCGAGGTCCTCACCCCCGAGGAACTCGCCGACGACGAGGCCCCCAGCGAAGGAGGAGAGGACGAAGATCCGCGCGACGCCAAGAAGCGCAAGCGCCGTCGCCGTCGTCGTCGCAAGAAGGCCGGTCCCCCCGCTCCCCCCGAGCTCACCGCGCCGCCCCACAAGGACTTTTGGGAGGTGTGGGCCGCGAAGTTCACCTACGAGGAGTTCGAGGACGCCGTCTATCTGGGTGGCTCCGCCGCGGTGCCCGACGAGCCCGATCCTCCACCCGCTCCCGTCCCGCCACCGATGCCGTCGGTCGACGACGAAGACACGTTCGTCCGCGTCCGGCTCAACGTGGGTCGCAAGCACGGCAAGAAGGCCGCGCACATCCGAGAGCTGCTGGCCGAGAGCTTTGGATTGGCCCGCAAGGCGGTCCGCGATCTGACGGTGGGCGAAGCAAGCTCGCGGTTCCGGCTGGGAGAAAAGGCCCTCGCGAAGCTCGACGAGCTCATCGTCGGCTTCGACTTCGATGGCATCGCCCTGACCGTGACGAGGGTCGAGCCCAAGCCCGATCCGAAGCCCGCCGAGGCTCAGGACGCACCCGCCGCGGAGGCCGATGCTGCCGCGCCCGCACAGCAAGCCAGCGCGCCCGCGACCGAAGCAGGCGAGCCCGAGGAAGCCACCGCGCCCGCGGCAAGCGAGCCCGAGGCCCCCGGGTCCGCGCAGGAGAGTGCGCCCGCAGCTCCCGAGTCCCTCCCGGCCGGCGAGGACGAGCCGACCGCTCCGGTGGTTGCGCCGACCGACGAGGCCGCCGAGGAGACCCCCGAGCACAACGCAGCGACGTGAGCGCGTCGCCGCTGGCCCCGTACCGCTCTGTCGAGCAACGCCGTCAGGCGGTCCGCGATGCGGCCGCCCCGGCGGGGGCCAAGCTCGTCGTCTACGGTGAGAGCGTCGATGGAGAGCCGCTCGAGGCGGTCGCGGTCTCGTCGCACGCGACCGACGCTCCTCGTGTGCTGTGCTCGGCCAACATCCACGGTCCGGAGTGGGTGGGCTTCGAGGTCGCCCTCGCACTCCTGCACGCGCTCCACGATCCGGTGGGGCCCGCGGCTGCACTCCGGGGTCAGGCCGAGGTCTGGGTCGCCCCCTGCCTCAACCCCGATGGGTACCGCCGCACATGGGAGCGACAGGGCGTAGGCCCGCTGGTATCGCTGCGGACCAACGCCAACGGCGTCGACCTCAATCGCAACTACCCCCTGCCCCATGGCGCGCGACGTCGGTCTGTGCCGGGCGCCGGGTCCAACACCCCGGGGGACCCGACCTATGCGGGCACCCACGCTCTGTCCGAGCCCGAGACCGCCGCACTGGACGCGCTGTGCCGACAACAACGGTTTCACGCCAGCGCCAACCTTCACTCGTTCATGGGCACCGTCATCCCGGCGAGCGTCCGCGACCGCCCCTGTTTTTCCCGCTACAAGACGCTGTGCCGAGCCTTCGGCGATGCCCAGCCCCGCAAGCGCTACCGCCGGCTCTCGTCGCGGGTGTTCGACGTGTTCACGGGCGAGCAAGAAGACCACCAGCACCACGTCCACGACAGCTGGGCCGCCTGTGTCGAGGTGTTCCCCGTGGGAGCGAGCTACCGCCAGCACCTGCGGGCGCCGTGCACCTTCTGGCGCTTCAACCCCCACGACCCCGCCCCGTGGGTCGCCAACGATCTGCCCGGGGTGATCGCCTTCCTGACGGCGGCGCTCGAGCTTCCGCGCCCGTCCGAGCTGCAGCCGCAGCTCAGCCCGGCGGCTGCAAGCACGTGATCGTGGTGATGATGCGGAAATTCGACTCGGGCGTGTGGCGCTCGGCGTGGAAGATATCCATCGGGTAGGTCTCGCCCGGCGTCAGGCCCAGCGCATCCATCTCGATGGTCGCTTCCAACGGGGGGTGCAGCCCTCCGAGATCGAGCGCGAGCATCCCGTCCACGAATACCCAGACGTCGTCGTCACCACGGAAGGTCAAGGCCTCGCCCCCCTCGTAGGTAAAGCGGGTGTGGACCTCGGTGGTGAAGTGGAAGTTGTTGGGATTGCCTTCGTTGCCAAAGCCCAGCCCGTCCACGGGAAAGAACGCGGCGCTGTCGAAGACCAGCTCGCCGGGATTGCCCGGTGACAGCGGCAGCTCCACCTCGACCGCGTGGTTTTGCCCCGGCACATCGGCGTACCACTGGGCGAACGTGTTGGGGCTGGTGATCATCGGCACCCCCGCGTACGCCGGGTTGGCCACGGGGACCTGCTCCGCGCCCAACGTCGGCAACACCAACCCGGTGTAGGCCATCGTGCCCATGTAGAACTCGAAGTCGGGGTGGTCGCTCGAGAAGTCGCGAATCGTGGCGCTGAGGATCTCGCAGTCCTCGCCCTTCATCCCCGGGGGGTCGTCCTTGCCCGGGGGCGCGGCAACGTCGAGCTTGGTGGCATCGGTGTCGTCGGCCCCATCGCTCGAGCTGCCTCCGTCATCACCGCTGGTGGTGACGGAGGGCCGACCCATGGTGCTCGACGCGAAGGGATCCGCGCCGACGCCAGAGGTCGGCATCACGGCGGGGCCCGACGGAAAATCATCGGTCACCACCGAGCTGCAGGCTGCGATGGACGCCACCGACAGCAACCACGAAGACCTCCACCCGGGGTTGCTGTCCTTGCCTGGCCTCCTCCGTGTCCGCATCAACGATCCCTGGGCTGCGCGTCATGTACAGCCTATCAACGCCCCGTAGGCTACCGCGGCCGGCGAGTCCCCACTGCGATCAGTGGTTTTGGAACGGATCTTTGAGGTCGGGCGAGCCGTTGTCCGGCTTCTTGGGCTTGCTACCGCCACCGTCGCCGGCCGGCTTGCTGCCACCCCCGTCGCCGCTGGCGGGCTTGCTGCCGCCACCGTCGCCCGACGGCTTGCTGCCGCCGTTGTGCCCGCTGCTCGAGCTACCGGACCCTTTGCGTCCGCCCTTGCGTCCGCCCTTGCGGCCGCGACGGGTCTTGTTGAGCGAGGCGGGCACCGCCTTGTCGGCGTCGGGGACGATCGACAACGGAAGCTCGTCGTAGCCCTGCGCCCGCACCACCAGCTCGACCGTGTCGGTCCCGATGGGCAGTGCGAACGCGGCATTGGTCTGACCGAGAACGTTGCCCTCGGCATCGAGGACCTCGCCGTCGATCCCCGGCACCTCGACGGTGACCTGCGCCGTCGTGGGGGGTACCGGCACCGTCCCGCCGTCGTCGGCCTTGGTATCGGGCTTGGGCGGCGTGTCGACCTTGGTATCGGGCTCGGGCGTGTCGACCTTGGTATCGGGCTTGGTCGAGGGTGTCGCCTTGCCGATGGCCTTGCCCGTGTTGGCGCCATTGGCACCGGCTGCCGTCTTGGGCTTGTCGTCCTTGCCCTTACCCAGCAGCACGAACACACCGATTGCGCCGCCGAGGGCCAGGATGAACGCAGCGATGCCGATGAACACGCCTGCGCCACGCTTGCGGCCCGCGACTGGAGTCTTCGCACCGACCACGGGCACCCCGGTGGTCGAAAAACGGGTCTCGCCGCCGCTGGGCCGCGCGACGTTCTCCGCCACGACATTGACGGCGGCCGAGTCGGTGCCGACCGCTTCGATCGCTCCGGCAAGCTCGCTCATCGACGTGAATCGATACTCGCGGTCCTTCTGGAGGGCCTTGAGGATGATCGCCTCGACCTGCTGCGGAATGACGACGCCGGGCACCACGGTGCTCGGGGCGGGCGGCGCCTCGAACATGTGCTTGGTCAGGATGCCCATGAAGGTGTCCGCCGTGAACGGCACCCGACCGGTGAGCAGCTCGTAGAGAATGACGCCCACGGCGTAGATGTCGACGCGGTGGTCGACCTTCTCGCCCTTGGCTTGCTCCGGAGACATGTACTCCGGCGTTCCGAAGATCATCCCGGTACGGGTGAGCCCACGGGCCCCCTCGCCGTCTTCGGTCGTGACCTTGGCGATGCCGAAGTCGAGGACCTTGATGAAGTCTTGGTTGCTCGCGCGACGGATCCGGTAGCAATTCTCCGGCTTCATGTCGCGGTGGATGATCCCCACTTCGTGCGCGGACGTCAGCGCCCGGCAGATCTGCAGCATGATCGGCTTGACCCGGGCCCAGGGCAGCGGCCCGTTGGTCTTGATCGTCTTGGACAGGTCCTCGCCGTTGAGGAACTCCATCACGAAGTAGACCGAGCCCCCGGGGGTGGAGCCGAAGTCGGTGATCTCGACGACGTTCTCCTGCTCGATCATCGAGGCGGCGCGCGCCTCCTGAAGGAATC
>JAHZJA010000895.1 GCA_022601155.1 Deltaproteobacteria bacterium
CGAAGGCCCTGCTCCGCCGACGGCCCACCACGCTGCCACTCCGAGCGATAGGGCCAACACTCCCCCCGCGACCAAGGCTCCCTTGTTGCTGCGCGTTCGCTTTCCCATCGTCTACCGTCATGGAAACACCGGCCGGCTCGTGGGGTTCACGCTTGCGGGGGACTCCCACACGCAGGACGTCGGCGGGCACGCCCATGCGTCTGCTCGATTCATCCCGGTTCGTCGACAATCCGGCCGAGCCCTTGCCCCCGCGCGGGACCGCGCGCTAGCGTTGCTGACCATGGGTGAGGGGCGCGACGAGGGGACGGTGGGTGCGTGGACGTACCAGCACCACCGCATGGCTCGCTTCGACCAGGGTCGGATCTACGCCTGGGTCTCGGCCACCGACGACCAGGGTGAGCACTGGACGTGGGTCGTCAGCATGCCCACGGACGATGAGACACGCTCACAGGCGACAGGAGAGGCCCCCACGGCCCTCGAGGCCGCCCAGGCGGCGGATGATGCCGCCCACGCCTCTTTGGAGGGCACGCCCGACCCCGCCGAGGTCGCCCGCTGGAGCGACGAGCACCTGCGATGGCGGGCCGAAGCCGACCAGACGGAGACCGACGCGACCGTCCGCTGGGACCGCGGCCGCCCCAAGGGCGACTGACGACGGCTCAGGCCGCCGAGCTCCACGACCTGCGGCAACCGCCGAGGCCGCCCACGGCCTGCGGCAACCGTGGCGGTCCCCAGGGGCGACCAACGGCGGCTCAGGCCGCCGAGACCAGTGCGCTGCGACGACGACGTCGACCCCACAGCAGTACGAGGCCCAGGCCCCACCATGCGGGCGCTCCACCCGTGGTGCGGCACGAGCACCCCTCGTCACCGGGGAGCTGGCCCGGTCCGGTGGTGCTCCCCGAGGCATCGGACGCGGTGCCGCCGGGCAGGCTGGTGACCCCGGCGGTCGTGGCGGTGGAATCGGCTACGCCGCTATCGGTGGTGGTCGGCGCCCCGCCGCTGTCGGTCGATGACACGGCCCCGAACCCGATGATGGGAATCGTCAGTGTCTGCTCGGCCAGCGTGACCGGAGGTGCCCCGCCTGCCAGATCGAACAGGGTGTCCACGTGCGAACCCGCCGGCCCGGCGTTGTTGGCCAGGAACTCGACGTACTCGGTCGTGTTGATGACGTACTGCAGGCGCACGGTGACCACGAGCTCGTCGTCGGTGGTGTCGCCCGGCGTCGCATCGGTGACCATCATGTCGGGACCAAAGTCGTAGCTGTGCTGATCGAAGTTGGGCCACGTCCCGTTGGGCAGCAGCGCATAGCGATCGCCGACGGGATCGGTCTCGAGATCGGGGGTCAGGCCCAGCGGCGGGATCCGGGAGTCGACCACCCAGTGATCGTTGAACAGCAGGTGGAAGTTGAGCCCGTCCGCGTAGCGCTCGGCGATGCCCTCGTAGGTGCGTAGCTGGGCGTCTTGCTCGATCTGGCCGGAGGCCTGGTCCCAGGCACCGGAGCTGTAGACTCGCTGCCCCGCATAGTCGGCGAGCACCTCGATCCACATCACGCGCCCCTCGGAGTATCCGGTGGGAAGCTTGTGCCCGGTGTTGTTGGTCACCGTGACCGCGATACCCGGGAGCCCTTGCTCGAGGTCGACCTCGGCCGGCCCCACCACCTCGAGCGTCGCCGCCGAGGTCACGAAGGCATCCATCGCCGCCAGCGTGTTGTCGAAGAAGAAATCGGCGACCTGGTTGGCGCCGGCCGAGCCATACTCCGCCTGCAGCAACTCGACCATGAACCGATTGGCGCCCACCAGATCGTGGCTACGCCCACCGGTGGCATGCGTGAACTGATTGACGTGCGCCTGGCACCCCGGCATGTCGGGGATCGCGGGCATGTGGCAGTCCTGGCAGCTCGAGAACCCCGCGCCCGGCATGGCGAAGTCGCTGCGCAGCCACTCGGTGTACGTCCGCTGCTCGTTGAACGGCACCCCCAGGCCCACGCCGTCGTCGTCGACGCGCTCGGCCTCGGTCGTCACGTCGTGGCACGTGCCGCACATCCGCGACGTACCGATGTAGCTGTCGAACATCCAGTCGTGGGGGGGCTCGGGCACGCCGTCGGTGTAGTCCCACGGACCGCGACGGGGCACGTTGGTCCCCCCCGGCTCCAGCACATCGTCGATCGTGTACATCGCGTTGCCCGGCGGCACGGCGATGTCCTCGACCGCACGATGGCAAAGCTCGCACTCCACCCCCGATTGCTCGTCGAGGGTGAGCTGATCGACCGCCGTCACGTCCCCGTGGCCGTCGAGAAACGCCCGCGGTGCGTGGCATCGCACGCACAGCTCGGTCTCTCCGGGCGCATCGGCATCCGCCACGGCCACGCCCGCCCAGAACACCGGGTCGCGGGCGCTGTTGGCCATCAGCGATCCCTGCCACGTCTGGAACGGGGAGTACGGCGGATCATCCATGTCCGCGACGGGATTGGAGTACCCGTGGCACAGCTCGCAGGCGACCGTCTCCACCAGTGGGTTGACGAGCGTCTCCGGCTCGGTCGGCACCGCGTGGGCCGAAGTAGAGGTCAATGCGGCGAGCAGGCCGAGCCCGGCCGGGGTCAACCCCCGCCAGGCTCGTCCTCGTCGCCACCGGTGATCCGACTGGTCGTGCTGCACGCGGTGCGATCCTGCTTCGAGTCTCAGTTGGCGCTACGGGCCGAGCGACGGCGACGGCGAATGCCGGCGAGCACCCCGAGCCACAGCAGCATCATGCCCGTGCCCCGATCATGGCTCGTGACGACACAGCCACAGCCGCTGTCGTCCTCGGTGGCTCCGGCGTCGCCACCGGTCTCATCTGCGGTACCGGAGCCGCTGCCCGAGATGACCCCGGTGGTGTCGTCACCGGGGGGTTCGCCCGTGCTCGCGCCTGGCGGCAGGCACATGTCGAGCCCCTCGTCGATCTCGTCGTTGCAGTTGTTGTCGGCCTGATCGCACGCCTCGGGGTTGTCCGGGAAGTTGTTCCCGTCCATGTCGTCGCAATCGGTGCCGTCCTCGACGTAGCCCTCGGGCGCCTCGCACCCGGTGGCCTGCACCATCGGGTTGCCGAAGCCATCGCCGTCGGCGTCTTCGAAGTAGGTGTTGGCGCAGCCCTCGATGACGTGGACCGTCTGGTTGGCCAGCGGCGCCTCGACGGTGTCCACGTTGCCCGAGGGCCAGTGGACGATGATGCTCTCGATCTCGTCGGTGGCGCCCAGACCAAAGTGGGTGATGAGCGAGTTGCTGATGCCGTAGCCCTCGCCCGCGATCACGTCACGCATCTGCGAGCCCCAGGCGCCCACCACCTCGACCCGTGCGCCGACGGCCGCGGGGTTGCTCTCGGTGCCGGTGAGGCGGACCTTGACGTAGTTGTTCTCGTTGCCCGGGTTGATGAACAGCTGGTCAGGGTTGTTGCTCGGGTTGTTGAAGCCCGAGGCGAACCCACCGATGATGTCCGGGAAGCCGTCGTCGTTGAGGTCGCCGATGGCCGCGCTCTGCATGGCCAAATTCCCCGAGGGGAACCGGTCGACCTCGTTGGTGAACGTGCCGTCCCCGTTGTTCATCAACAAGCGGTCCTCGCCCGAGCGACCGGTGACCAAGATGTCGACGAACGTATCGTTGTCGAAGTCCTCGAAGTGGGCCTGAATGCCCAGTCCGATGTTCCCCAGGTCGCCCGCG
>JAHZJA010000896.1 GCA_022601155.1 Deltaproteobacteria bacterium
ATGCGTACGCAGCGAGCTGGAGCGCTCGATGAGCAACAGCTGGGGGTCGTCGTCATGGGAGCTGCTGCGCAGCAGCAGCGCGACAACGGCTGCGTAGCGTAGATCGGCGGGGTCGGGCAGCGCCGAAGCGGGATCGTCGAGACGCTGCGCCAGATCGGCGGGGAGGCTGACCATGAGAGGTCCGAGTGTCTGCATAGCACCCCGCTTGCGGCGCGTCGCATCCTCTTCGACAATTGCCGGGATGCGGACCTTGGCTCGTCTATCGCCGTGCTCGTTGCTGTTGGTGATCGCCTGCAACGGGGGACAGGGGGATGGCGAGTCCACCGATGCGATGCCGACCACGATGGGGACGGCGGTCGTGACGGGCACGACCGCTGCCGTGTCGACGACCGATGCGCCGACCACCACGGGGCTCGGCTCGACGACCGCCGCACCCGAGTCGAGCACGGGCGTGGCCGACAGCAGCGGCGGTGACGAATCGGGGACGACCGAAGGCGAGATCCTGCTCGGCCCCTGGCTGCTCACCGTCGACAACGGCAGCAACCCGCCTCGGTTGATGCGGGTCGGTCTCGACGGGGGCTCGACCCCGATCTGCTCACTCGCGGCGACGGTCGACTACACCAGCGTGATCTTTGCCCGCGACGGGACGCTCTACGGGCACAACGCCGCCGCCAATCGCATCGACGTGGTCGACCCCTGCAACTGCAGCTTCCAGATCGTGGGCCCTACCTCGCTGGGGTCGGTGGTGCTGAGCCTGGGGCCCGCGGATGACGACGACCTGCTGGCCATCGATACCGATCTCGACGCGCTCGCGCGTGTGGACGTGGGCACCGGGCTCGCGACGGCCGTGGGAGCGCTGGGGTTCTTCTTTGGCCCGTCCTCGATCGCGTGGTCGGATCTCATCGTGCAGCCCTATGTCGTCGAGGGTGACAACGACTTCCTCTATTCGGTGGCGGTCGCGACCGGCGAGTCGATGGCCCTGTGGCCACTGTCGATCGACGTGACCAGCCCTGGGCTCGCGGTGCACCCCAACGACAACGGGTTGTACCTGTGCGACGGCGACATGCTGTACACCGTGGACCCGAGCAATGGGATGACGCTGCCCGTTGGATCGATCGGGTTGGAGGGGTCCTGTCAGACGCTGAGCCCACCGCAGACCGCCGTCGATTGCATCGATCGGTTGTAGACGAGGCTCGGGCGACGGCGGGGAGGCGCGTCGAGGACACGCGACGGTCTTTGCACCCGAGCCGCCGTTGTCGTGGCAAAGTAGGCGCCCCGTGATGCCCCGTCGTTCACTCATCGCTCCTGGTTCCGTCTGTTTGGTGTGTATGTTGACCGTGCTCGGCTGCGACAAGCCCAAGCCGGCCGACGAAACGAACCTACGGGTCGAGACTCCCGAGGGGAAGACTCCCGAGGGGAAGACTCCCGAGGGGAAGGCTCCCGAGAAGCCGGCCGAGGGCGGAGGTGACGATGTCGCGAAGGTCGAGGCGACCCGCGCGGCGGCGAAGAAGAAGCTGGCGGCGACGCCCGAGGAGATCCGCGAGCGGGCGCGCTCGCTGATGGCCGCGGTCAACGAGGGGCGCGCGCTGGTGAAGAAGGGGGAGCTGGAGCAGGCGATCGGCAAGTACAAGGCAGCGCTCACCATCGACCCGCACTTCCGACCCGCGCTCGGAGAGCTCGGTTGGGCCGAGTTCAAGGGCGAGCGCTATGGCGAGGCCTATGCCCACACCCTGCTGGCGCTCGGGCAGGCCAGTACCGATGGCCAGCGCGGAGCGTTCCTCTACAATCTCGGGCGCGTAGCCGAGGCACGGGGGCAGGTCGATCAGGCGATCGCTCGCTACCAGCAATCGCTCGCGGTGCGGACCAACGCGACGGTCAAGACCCGTCTCGATGGCCTGGTTGCGAGTCACGAAGGCCCCGTCGCGGATGCCACCTCCAACCGGGGTCTCGAGGTCATCGCGACGGGGCCCACGCTCGATGCGGCGTGCAAGGCCATCGCGGGCAACAGCGAGTGTGCGGACGGTGGGCCCTGCACCCTCGACGATCAGCCGACAGGGTCCTCCGACTTCGGCATCCTCAATTGGAGCGACATCGGTATCGTCAGCTGCCATCACCCCGTGGTGAAGACCAAGGCCGGGTGGACCATCTTCGCTTCTGCCGCCATTGGCCAGGTCGGCTCGGAGATCGACCAGGGCATCGACGCGGTCGCGACCAGCGTCGAGACCAATGCTGCGGGGTCGTTCTTCGTGATTCGTATCGAAGACCACATGTACGATCGGCACTGGGCCGGCTGGATGACCGAAGAGGAGCTCGCAGCGGAGGGGCTGGACGACCTCCAGCTCACCTTCGTCGATTCCGAGAAGGTCGTCTTTTGTCGCGCTGACGATGTCGCGGGGGCGGCGTGTACCACCGCGCTGACCACCAAGTTCAAGGAGTCCCAGGACGGTCGCGCCGACGATGTCACGTACGCCTCCACTATCAGCCTGGAGGGGGACACCGTCGTGGTCGGTGCCGTGAAGGCGACCCCGGGGTTCGAGTTCAGCTCGGTCGCGGGCGAGGCCCCACAGTACAGCTGGGACGAGTCGCTGCACCTGCCGCAGGGGCGCTACGCCTTCGACGGCCTGGCTCGTCGCGCGCCCTGAGCACGGGGCGGCGGTTGGCTGACGTGGTGCGCCTGGGGCGAGGTCGTCCGCGAACGCGAGCGCGAGCTAGTGCAGGTGCTCGCCGAGGAACGCTCGTGCGTGTGCCCAGGCATCCTCCGCGGCCTCGGCGTTGTAGCGGCCGCTCGATGGGTTGGCGAAGGCGTGCTGCGCGTCGTAGCGATGCACCGTGAGGGCCTTGCCCGCCTCCTTCATCGCGGCATCGAACGCATCGACGCTGGCGGGGGGAATGCCCGCGTCCTGGTTGCCGAACACGCCCATCACGGGAGCCTGGATCGGGGCCAGGGCCTTGGGGTCGGTCTCCAGCATCCCGTAGTAGACGATGGCCGCGTCGAGGTCGGGCTGGCTGAGCGCATGCTGCAGGGACCAGCCGCCGCCGAAGCACCAGCCGATCACGCCGCGCTTGGAGGCCCCGACGCGCTCGTCTTCGGACAGGAAGCGATGGGCGGCATCGAGGGTCTCCCGTGCGACCTTCTCGTCGACGCCCTTCATCAATGCCAGCGCAGTCTCGCGGTCGGTGGCGACCTGTCCCCCGTACAGGTCGATCGCCAGCGCGGCGTAGCCATCGGCGGCAAGGCGATCGGTCCAGTGCTTGATGTGCTCGTTGAGGCCCCACCACTCGTGGATGACCAAGACGGCGGGCAGGGGCGCGGTCGCTCCCTCGGGCAGCGATAGGTAGGCCCGCGCGCCAGCGATCTCCAGCTCCACGCCGCGGGGCTCGGGCGCCTTGGCGTCGGTCAGCTCGTGGAGCGCAGCGAAGTCTTGCTCCGAGAGGATTCCCGTCTGGGTGGTGTCGGGGACTTCGGGCTGCGCCTCGGCGACGGGCGCCTCGGGTTGCGCCTCGGCGGGGGGCTCGGGCTCGGACGGCGCGGTGGGCTTGGCGCACGCGAGCAGCAGGAGCGAGACGAGGCTGATGGCGAACGGAGAGCACGGACGCATGGCGTCCCGAGGCTACCGTCTCAGGTCCACACGCGCAGCAAGCTCTGCTCGCCGGGGACGCCGAGGCGAATGGGGAAGCCGTAGTGCCCCTGCGCCCGGTGAACGTACAGACGGTCGGGGCCGCGGGCCCAAGGCCCGTGGTCGGGAATCTTGGTGAACAGCGACAAGAACGTCTGCACGCTGCCCAGCGACAGCAGCCCGACCTGGCCGCCATGGGTGTGCCCCGACAAGACCAGATCGCCCTCGCCACAGGGCACGTGGTGGAACGCCCCAGGGTCGTGCAGCAACAGCAGTCGCAGGGCGCCGGGCTGGCGGGGGTGCTCGCGGCAGACCATGTTCACGTGGGCGTCGCGGTTGCGCCACACGAAGTCGAGGCCCACCAATTGCACGGCTCCGGCCGGGGTCTGGACCACGGTCGACTCGTCGACCAACAAAGTCACGCCAGTGCGCTCGTAGGCGATGCGCACCACTTCACGGGCTTCGTGATCGTGGTTTCCGTGGCACGCGAACACTCGACCCGGGTAGGCGCGCAGGGGCTCGAGGGCTCGGGTGACGATGTCGACGTCGTGCGACTCCATCGTCATGAGATCGCCCGTGATGAGGATGAGGTCGGGCTCGCGGTCGACGGCGCGCTGGCAAATTCGCTGCAGCCGGGCCACGGACATGAACGGACCGAGGTGGGGATCGGTGATCTGGACGATGTTGAGCGGGCGGCGGTGCGCGGCGTCGGGAGGCTCGCCCACCCCGGCTTCGTAGCGGTCGAGGGGTCCGGCATCGAACCCGGGCTGGAGCTGGAGGTCGACGACTTCCTCCCGCGTCCACAGTGACTGGACCAGTCCGCCAGCCGCGAGCGCGAACGGGATCCATGCCCCGTAGGGGGTGAAGCCGAACGCGGCGGCGAGGCCCCAGGGAAACGCGAGGAAGGTCGCGGCGATGAACCAGGATCCGGGCCAGCTGATGAGCAGCCGCAGGGGCCACGGCTTCATGCTCGGGCGCAGCAGCAGCGAGCCCAGCTGAAGGGCTGCGGCGATCTGGAACGCCGGGATGACGGGCGCCAACAAACCCAGGTGGTCACGCAGGGCCAGGCCGATCCCGGCGGGGAACGACAGGATGACCAAGACGAACACTCCGAACAGGCGGCTGCGCCCGAACGCGGCCAGGACCAGCGCGAGGTAGGCCCCCCAAACAGTGGCTGCGTAGGCGCTCATTGCGAACGGAATGACGATACCGTGGGATTGGCGGTTACGCTTGCCGGGCCGCCGTTGACACCCGTTGCGCGCCAATTGCGGCTCACCGTAGCCTTGGCTGGTCCCACGCCGGGGTACGCGTCGACCCGGAAAGACTAGACGGAGCAAGAACATGGCCGAGCCCGAGCCCTCTGGTGACCCCACCACCCCAGACGGGGTCCTGCTGCGTGGGCGGGTGTCCACCGAAGGCGGCGAGGCTCGGGCGCGCAGCCCGGTGACGATCTACGTGATGTGGCACCCCGACTACGCCGAAGGTCCGGGGCTGGCGCGGGCGGTCTACGAGTGGCTGGGCGACGCCACCAGTGATCTGCGTCGGATGGGGCTGGGGATTCCCGTCTATTTTCGCTCCGAGGACTGGGAGTCGAGGCTCGCGCTGGCCGACGAGGGCACGGCGGCGATCGAGCCCGGGTCGCCCGACCATGAGATCGAGGTCCAGCGGCACGAGCGGGGACGACGGGTACGGCGACCGATCGACGTTGATGGTGCGAGCCACAACGTGTTCGTCCCGCTCATCGACGACAACATGGTGGCCGACCCATCGTGGCGCCGCGATCTGGTGGAGCTGGCCAACGCTCATCGCGACGCCGGGGCGGCCGAGGCCGGGCCGACCGGATCGGCCTGCCACCTGGTCAGCGTGCAAGCGACCGACCATTGGACCCGGCTGCCGCCGATCATCACCCGCACGCAGCCGGTCTTCTTGCGCCGATGGTCCGATCCGGGGGAGGAGACGCCACAGCAGGAGAGCACGCGCTTGCAGGTCCGGCTGTGTCGCGAGCTGACCCAGGCGCTCGTTCGAATCCTGCGAGAGTCGAGGAATGCCGATCTCGTGATGCAGGTGTTCTTGTCGCACGCGAAGCGAGATGGTGCGCTGGGCCCCGGGGTGGCCGAGCAGCTGCGCGACGTGTCGGCGGGGTACGGGCAGATCGACGTGTTCTACGACGAGAACGACCTGCCGATCGCGCGCGGTTGGGAGGACCACATGATGGCCTCGGCCGGGCACGGCGTCGGGTTCATCGCGGTGCTCAGCGACCACTACGCGACCCGCTACTGGTGTCGGCGCGAGGTGGAGATGGCACGTCGGCCGCGGCCGCTGACCGAGGGTGATGCCGCCAGCGGAGACGATGGCGCCGATCGGCACATCTGGACGATCAGCCCCACCGTGGCGGTGGAGACGATGAACGACACCTGGAGCCGGTTCGTGGGTGAGCTGGCCACGGTGCCCGTGTTGTCGTGGAGCGAGGACCGAGCGCGTGAGGTGCTCGATCGGCTGTTTCGCGAGTCGCTGCTCGCCGACTTTCAGTGCATGTACGCGCAGCAGCTGTACCGCTTGCTCGCGGCCCGGGTGGTGGACGCCGACGTCGATGCCGGGCTCACCGTCGCGTTCGTGACCTGGATGCCGGACCTGTCCAGCTCGCTGCGCCTGTACAAGCGGCTGGTCGACGACGATCCCGAGCACCGGGAACAGTGGCTCATCGTCTATCCTGGTCACGGCTTCCTGCCCACCGAGGAAGAAACGCTGCACCACTCGTTTCAGGAGCGGGTACGGTTCATCTCGTTCGAGCGACTGGTCGATCATCTCGCACAGCTGTCGGGAGCAGCCCCGATGCCGTGGCCCGAGCTGCGGGCGACGGTGCTCGCTCCGGTCGCGGACACTGGTGCGACGACCTTTGCCGGTCGACCCCGCATCGCGCTGTCGGCTGGCGACGCACCCGACCTGGCGGCGTTGGGCTACGACGCGCCCTCGGACACCAACTCCGTTCATGTCGATGCGGCCGTGCTGCGGCTCGTCCGCGGCATGCTCGAGGCCGGCGCCCGGATCGCCTACGGAGGTGCCCTGCGCGACGGCCCGAACTTCACCTCGTTGGTGCACGAGGCGGTGTTCGGAGCCTATGCCAATTCCGTGCAGTCCAACGTCGCGACCGATCCCGACCCCGCGACGCCGCTGGAAAACTATGTGATCTGGCCGCGAGGCGTGGGTCGCAAGGCCGCGCTGCGGGCCTCGCAGGTGGGCCTGGCGCGCCACTACGACGTGTGGCCGCCCGACATGGACCCGGCCGCCGATGAAGGGCCACAGCACCTGTCGGACGACGATCTGCAGTGGCACACCGCGCGAGCGCTGTCGCGGATGCGGCGGGTCGTGGCGGAGCGTTGCCGGGCCACGGTGGCCGTTGCGGGCCGGACCGCCGGCGCGTCGGGGTTCATGTCGGGGATCGCCGAGGAGGTTCTCAACGCGACCGAGGTGGCGTGTGGCCTCGACTCTCCCGTGGATCTCATCGCCGGGACCCAGCTGAAGCTGTCTGCTTCCGACATCGGGCCACAGCAGGTCCGCGTCGTACTCATCGGTGCCTTCGGTGGCGCCGCCCGAGTGATCGCGGGGCATGTCCTGGGGCTGACGACACAAGCCCCCGAGCGACTGACGTGGGAGTGGCAGAAGCAGGAGGCCGAAGGGGTTCGTCTCACGGCGCTGACCAGCCGCGAAGGCGCCGAGCGGTGGATCAAGGCACGCTACGAGGCGTTGAGGGTGGTGCTCGACGGGCTGCGAGCGATTGCAATGTTGGACGACAGCACGGTGCTCCCCGTGCTGGGCTTGACGGTGGGGCAGTGGAAGACGCTGATGTCGACCGACAGCCCGGGGCGCATCCGGAGGATGCTCGAGGGCACGGTCATTCCTGCCCTGCGACGCGCATGAGGGCCTACGGGGGGCGCTGGACCGCGCCGAGGGATCACCCCGCGGGGCGGTCGGCGAGCCACCGCTGCACCTGGGCCAGGGCTTGCGGATCGCCCTCGCCGCGTACCTGCAGCTCGAG
>JAHZJA010000897.1 GCA_022601155.1 Deltaproteobacteria bacterium
CTCGATCACCAAGAACACGTCGAGCAAGCGTTGGTGCTCCCCGATGAGGTCGGGTGCATGGGTGTCGCGCCACACCAGCCGTGGGTCGGGTCCAACGCCCTCGCCGGGCGCGAGGCTGCCCAGCACGCGGCGGACCATCCCGAGCAACTGGTCGAGCTCGAACGGCTTGACCAAGAAGTCCGTGGCGCCCAGGCGGATCGCATCGACGGCGTGCGAGATGGTGCCCTCGGCCGACATCATGATGCAGTTGGCCGCCATGCCCCGGGCCCGCGCACGCTTGAGGACCTCCATGCCGTCGAGGTCGTCCATCCGCAGATCGAGCAGCACCAGATCGAAGGGCGTGGCGGCCATCCGATCGAGCGCCTCGTTGCCTCCGCTGGCGCCCTGGCAGCGGCAACCCAACCCACCCAGGTAGTTGGTCAGCAGCGTGCGGTGGGCGTCGTGGTCGTCGACGATGAGCACCGAGCGTCCCTCGAGCAGGGGGTCGGGACTCTTGTGCCGGGCTGCAACCACGGTGTGCAGTGTAGGGCTGCCCGGGCCAGTGCGGTCAAATCGACCGGCCCTAATCGGCGCGGCTCAGACAGAAAAATCAAAACCGTGCCGCAACTGTGGCCACCGCGCCGCTGCCATGGCGGTGAGCGGCCCAGGCCGAGTGCGCACCCCCCTCACTCGGAGCAGTGCGCGGTCTCGTGCGCGCGTCGCTGCTCGTCGTCGGTGAGCTCTGCGAGGTCACAATGGAGGCTGGGGATGAACGGGTTGACCTGAATCGAGCGCATCAGTGCCTCGCGGGCCCGCTCGGGCTCGCCGCTACGCAGCAGGGCTCGGCCTTGCGCCGCCGCCAGGTTGGCGTCCTCGGGCTCGACCTTGGCCGCGCGCTCGAGCAGCGGCACCGCAGGCGGGTAGTCGCGAAGCTCGACGTACAGCTTGCCCAGGCGCCGTGACAGCACGGGATCCTCTCGCGCGCGCGGGTCGGCCTTGCGGGCCTTTTCGTACTGGGCCGCCGCCGCGGTGCCATGGCCGCGTGCCTGGAGCAGACCACCCAGCCGGGCGTGCTGGCGGGCGCGCCCACCCCCGAGGTGAGAAAATACGTCGCCCAGCGTCTCGGGCTCGGCTTCGTCCTCGGCGCCCTTGAACTCGGGGCCGCCCATCGGGCCGTCGTGCCCCTTGGCGGTGCGACGACGGGTGACCGCCTTCCACTCCTCCATGAACTCCTCGAAGTCGGCACCCCACGCGGTGGCGAGGGCGACCCGGGCATCCTCGCCCGCCGCAACCCCGTCGAGCAGGGTCTCGATTCCGGCGGGACCTTTGCGCTCGAGCAGCAGGCCGAGCATCGTCTCGACCTCGGCGTAGGCCAGCGCCGCACGCTCCTGGCTGGGGAGCATGGCGACCGATGGGTACATCTCATCGAGGGTCACCAGGTCGTCGCGCACGATCGCCTGGTGGAGGTGGTAGGCGACCGGAGGGGGCAGGGGGGCCGGGGTGGCACGACGCCAGCGGGTCTCGAGCAGCTTGGCCAGGCCTTCTTGCAGCCAGACGGGGGCCAGGTTCCCGGTCCGCATGGTGAGCAGGTAGTGCACGTACTCGTGCACCGCGGTGTCGATCCAGCCGTAGCCGAACACCATCACCCGCGGGCTGATCATCATGATGCGGCGGTACTTGGTCACGCCCACGGTGCCCGTCGTGCGGATGTTCTCCACCGTCAGCGGGGTGACCATCGCCAGCTTGAGCGGATCGTCGAGGAACTCGAACCGCACCGCGTGGTCGGGTAGCACGCCCAGGTCGGTGCCCAGCGCACTGCGGGCGGCCTCCATCGCGTCGAACAGATACGGCGCGATGAGGGCATCCTTGGGATCGGCGAACACCGCCTCCACGTGACCATCGGGGCTGGTCACGGTCACGTTGCCCTCGAGGGCGCGCTGCGAGCCTCGAGCCAGGGCCAGGTAGTGGCGCGCCTCTTCGTCGGGGGTTCCGCCCTCGGTGAGCACCCCGGAGGCCAGCGCGGCGGCGAGCAACGCCTCGGCTTTGGCGTACCGACCGGCGTAGACATCGAGCACGCCTTGCTTGACGTCGCGGTGGGGCCCGGCGGGCGCGGAGTCGATGGCGGTCTGGGCCGCGGGTAGGTCCCAGCTGGCGAGGGCGCTGTCGGCATCGGACAGCGCAGAGGCCTGATCGTCGGCGACGGCCTCGGAGCGGGGCAGGGCCGGCAACAGCACCAGGGCCAACCCGAGGGCATGCCAGGGGGCACGGCGGAGGCGGACACGGCTCATCGCAGCAGCTCCTCGTAGTAGCGCTTGACCGGCTCGTCGTAGCCAGTGGGGGCATCCTCGCGCATCGCGTCCATCAGATCGTCGCGCAACGATCGGTCGCGCTCGGCTTCGGTCGAGGCATCACCCGCGGCCGAGGGCGGCGGCGGGGGAGAGCCGCGGCGCAGGGAGTCGATCGCGTCTTGGAGCCCCTGCCACGCCTCGGACTCGGGGTCGACCGCCTGTCCGGGGCGGCTGCGGTCGAGCTGGTCGGAGCTGCGCTCCATGCCGCGGCTGGCTCGTCGCATCGCCTTGCGACCGGGCGCGGGCAGCTGGTCGGCCATCGGTTGGTCGAGCAGCGCGCGGGATTGTTTGCGGAGGCCCGCTTGCCTCTCGCCCAGCTGACGAAGCTCGTCCAGTTCGTCGGGCGACAGCACCTCGCTCGCCTCTGGAAGCCCTCGCCCGAGCTTCTCGTGCAGCTTGGCCGCGCGGTCGCGGGCACGGCGGACGGCCTTGCCCTCGCGCTCGCTGGCGTCCGAACCCTCGGTGGCTTGGCCCAGTGCCCGGGCGGCATCCTTGGCGGCCTCGGACAGCTCCAGCGCCGAGACGTCCTCCATCTTGCCCAGGGCATCGAGCTGATCGAGTGCGTCCTTGGCATCGTCCAGGCCGCGTCGGCCTTCGCGACCCAGTCGTGCGTCGTTGATCTCGTCCAGCGCCTCTCGCAGTGCCTTGGCCTGCTCGCGCGCGGACTCCCGCTGCTCGGGCTCGGCCGTGCGCTCCGCGACGCCCTCGCGCCAGCGCTCGTGCAATCGACGGGTCTGGCTGCGCAGATTGGTCTGTTCGTCTTGAAGCCGAGACAGCTCGCGCAGCAGCTGCATGCGGGCCCGTTCCTCGGGCGACAGCTCGGGGCCCTGCTCGGCGTCACCCAGCCGCTGCTGGACTTCGTCACGCAGGTTCTGCAGCTCGCCGAGCTCACCCCGCGCTTGCTCGAGGGCGGAGGCCACATCGCCGCGGCGGATCATCTCCATGAGCTGCTCTTGCTCGCGCATGCGCTCGAGCACCTCGAACGCGTCGAGGTTCATGAACTCCTGGTCCACTTCCTTGCGGAGCATCGCGCGGGCCTCGGAGATGCGCCGGACGTCCTCACGGCGGCGCTGCTCCAGCTGCTCGATCTGCGGTCGCACCGACTCGTCTCCGGCCTGGAGCTGCTCGAGCAGCTCCACCAGCTTGCGTTGGGTGGCCTCCAGTCGTGCGACCAGCCCTTCGAGTCGCTCGATGATCTGGCCATCGACCAGGTCGTCGAGTCGAATGATCTCGTCCTCGAGCTGGGTAATCTGCTCGTCGTTGTGGGTGCGCAGCTTGGCCAGGGCCGCGGTTGCGGCATCGGGGTCGCGGTGCTCGGACCGGGGCGGCATGGCGCTGTGCAGCTCGAGCTCGGCGCGGTGCAGCTTGGCCAGGCGACGGTGGATGTCGGTGAGGGTGGCGACGTCGCGCTCGCGGGTGAGGGCATCGGTCGACAACGCATCGATGGCCTCGGCCAGCCGCGCCAACAGCTGTCCTCCACGGTGCAGTAGGTCGCGGGACAGGGCCGCTCGCACGGGCACGGGCGGGGGCGGAGGCGCGGTGGGATCGGGCTTGGTCCCCGGCCGGGTGAACGCCCGGCTGGTCATGCGCGCGGCCAGGATGTCGACAGCGAGGTCGCGAATGTCTCTGAGCTTGACGATGTTGCCCGCGTGCTCGGCCTCATCATCGCGGACGAGCAGTCGTTGGGTGGCCGAGCGGGTGAGCTTGCCCGGAGGATCGGGCAGCGGGGACAGGCCCAGGCCGGGGTCGTTGTCGCGAACCTCGATCCAGTACAGGACCTCGCTGCGCTCGGTCACCGGGATCTGAGAGATGTCCCAGTCGTGGCGTCGACGCCATCGGCGAGCCCCCGCGGGCGCCTTGATCGGCAGCCGATGCGCGCTGCCGTCGGGGAGCTGATAGACCAACGCCGCGGAGCGCAGACCAAAGTCGTCGCGGGCCAGCATGCGCACCTCGACGCGGTCGGTCTCTCGGACTTCGCGCTGGCTGGCGGGCAGCGGCAGCAGCTCGATCTCCGGAGCGCGGTCGGGTTCTTCGGCCAGCGGCAGCGCAGCCGAGCGCCGTCCC
>JAHZJA010000898.1 GCA_022601155.1 Deltaproteobacteria bacterium
CGTCGCAATCCGCTGCAACTGGCTGGAGCGCGCCAGGGGGATCCGCTCCGTGGTGGTTCGCGACATGACCGGCGAGGCGATGTCCGGCGCAAGCATGCTCGCCGCGCAGGACGCTACTGCACTGCAGCGCCAGGTCCTCGACCGGGTCCACGCGGTCAACCGCAGCGCGCCGTCCCTAGAAGGCCAGCGCATGCTGACTCGTGGCTACCGCGAGATCGACCATGACCGCGGCCAGGCCGACATGCTCGCGTTGCTGCGGCGTATCGAGGCCAACACCCGCGCCGCCTCGTAGCGGCATGAACACCGTGCCCCGGCATCGCTTCGTTGGTGGTGGCCGGGGCTGTTGTCCTTCGTAGAGAAGCGACCCGCTCAATCGCGCGGGCCAGGGCGCATCGGGGGCCGTCGGTGGGTCGGAGCGAGGCCGAAGCTGGGCTGGGCGCACCGCGACCGCCGAGCGACACCCGGGCGGCCTATGGGCGCTCCAACTTCGCTCCGAGGCCCACGGCCTCGAGGTCCGGCTGCCCCAGCACGTTCTCGGGCGTGACCGTGAAGTCGTAGGTCTTGGTGCTGTTGCCGTCGCTGAAGACCACACTGGCAAACTGAAGCGAGCGCAGCTGCCCTCGCAGTCCGCCGTTCATCAGCGACTCCACTCGCGCTTGGTCCAGGCCCGAGCCACCCACGCGCAGCTTCTCGTGCGACATGCCCTGGATCTTCACGTTGATCCGTAGGTCGTGCTCCTTGCGGAGCCGAGGGCCCAGCTCCTCGGCGAACGCGTCGCGCCCGTCGACCAGCGTGCGGCGATGCGCGCGGCTGATGCTGTGCAGCAGCTTGCGGCGGCAGGCCTCGAGCCCGTCGGTGATCTTCTTGGCGCGCTTGGCCCAGGGCTTTTCGTTCGGGACGAGCTGAAGCTGGGCCCATGCTTCCGCCAAGCCCTCCCGTTTTCGGCAGCGCCCAGGCTCCTCAGCGAGCTTGCTGGTGTCGCGGAGGATGGTTCGGATCCGGGCTGCGCGGGCGTCCGGGTCGGCGGGCAGAGGATCGACGGCGGGCACCGAGCCGCTCGGCGCGGCGATCGGCGACGGCGGATCGGGGGGCGCGTCGGTGGGCTGAGCGTCGGCCGGCGGGGTCGCTCCCCCGTCTGCGGCTCCTTCCACCGGGGTGCTGCCATCACCGGGGGCGGGACCATCTCCCGCCGATGTGGGCACCACGGCACGCCCGGGGTTGCCGTCGGCGTCGGGAGGCACGTCGCGAGCGACGATCGTCTTGGTGGGGAGGGCAGGGGCCGAGGCCTGCTCGTCCGACGGAGGAAACCGCATGCGCTCCCACGTGCCCCCCGCTGCCGCGACCAAGAAACCGACGAGCGCGATGAGCATCAGTCGCGCTCCCGTGCGTCGCGGGGTGCCGGCCACATAGGCGAACACGACGACGAGCAGAGACAAGACCCACAGCACGGCCGCAGCCGCCATCGCGATGCCCCATGGGTCGGCGGCAAGATCTACGCGCATCCGAGACCGCAAGGGTACACTCGCGCCCCGCGGGGGAAAACCACGAGGTCGGACCGGGTGGGCGAGCGGCAACAAAGCCGCAGTAAAGCCCTCCGCGGGCGATTTCAGCGACCCGCAGCGCAGTAGGTGTTGAGTTCTTCGAGCACGGTGGCCTGGGCATCGAGAAACGCATCGGCCTGCTTTGCGCCTTCATGGAGCCCCGCCGCGTCGCCGTGGGCCACCGCGTCCTTGATGGTCTTGGCGGCTGCGCGCGCGTCGGCGAGCTGCCGCCGATACCGTAGGGCGAACCCCGCCAGGCGTGGGTCTTCGAGTGGAAGCCGGGCCACCTCGCTGTCGGCCTGGTCCATGATGGTCAGCCAGGTATCGACCGCGTTGGGCTTGGCCTCGACGGCGGCCAGATCCTCGACCGCGTGGATCATCGCCTCGGTGTGGGGGTTGAGCAGCGCCACCAGGTCGTTGCACTGACTCACGCGATTTTCGCAGGCCAGCAGGGCCGGCAGCAGCAGGAACGCTGCGCGGAGGGGCGGGCTGGCCATGGACGGCCCGGATCGTGCCATACTCGCGCGCCTGGACCCAGGCCGGAGCACACCATCCATGTCGTCACGCATCCCCCCGTGGGCTCTCTCGGTCGCTGCGGCGGGGGCCCTTGCGGCACTCGCGACAAGCGGCTGCAACATCAAGAAGCTGACTGCCGACACCACCGCCAAGAACCTCGCGTTTGGTTCGGTGGCGATGGACCGCGAGTCGGACCTCGAGTTTGCACGCTACGCATTCCCGGCGAGCCTCAAGACCATCGAGACGTTCTTGGTCTCGTCGCCCGAAAACCGCACGCTGCTGCTGCTGTTGGCGCGGGGCTACAACGCCTACGCCTTCGGGATCGTCGAAGGAGACCTCGAGCATGCGCAGCTCGATGGGCCGGAGGAGGCGATCGAGTCGCTGTCGAGGCGCGCCAAGATCCACTACTTGCGTGGGCGTGAGTACGGGTTTCGCTGGCTCGAGAAAGAGACGCTGGAGAACGCAGCCCGCGAGGGCGATCTCGAGACACTCGAGGCCGAGCTCGCCAAGCTGAAGAAGGAAGACACGCCCGGCTTGTTTTGGGCGGTCTACGGCTGGGCCTCGGCGATCAACCTCGCCAAGGACGACCCGCACATGATGTCGGCGCTGCCCGTGGTCGAGCGAATGATGTTTCGGGCCTACGAGCTCGATCCCGACTACAACGCCGGGGCTCCCTACGCGATGCTCGGCGTGTACCACTCGAGCAAGCCGCCTGCGCTCGGGGGTGAGCCCGAGGTCGCCAAGAAGTACTTCGAGGAGGGCATGGCCGCCCACGGCGACTCGAACATGCTGTTGCCCTACCTGTACGCCCGGTTCTACGGGCCCATGGTGCAAGACAGAGCGCTGTTCGACGCGATGATCGCCAAGGTCGCCGCGGCCGATGTGACCCAGCACCCGGATCTGCGGCTGACCAACGAAATCGCCCGTGATCGTGCCCGTTTCTGGGCAACGCACGTCGATGAGCTGATCCTCTCCGAGTAGGCTTTCGCTCCAGGTCTGAATAGCGTTCGGTCTGGGCACGTTTTGGAACCGAGCCCCCTTCGGGTAAAAGCGAGGGGGCAGGTTTCCGAAATTGCCCTGGAGCGACCGACCGATGACGATCCGCAAGCCTTCCCGCCGAACCTTCGTCAAGGGCAGCGCTGCTGCCGGCGCCGCCGTGATCTCTGGCTTCCCCCTCATTGCCAAGGGGGCTCCCGAGCACACCATCAAGATCGCGACGTTGGCTCCCGATGGTTCGAGCTGGCACAAGGCGTTCAAGCGGGTCGCTCGAGAGATCAAGGAAAAGTCCGACGGCCGCATCGTCACCAAGATCTATGCGGGCGGGGTGATGGGCGATGAGCCGGCCATGGTCCGCAAGATGCGGACCGGTCAGCTCGACGGTGCCGCCGTCACCAACGTCGGCCTGGGCGAGATCAACAAGCAGCTGCTGATGCTCCAGCTGCCGTTGTTGTTCCGCAACTACAAGGAGCTCGATCGCGTTCGCGATGCAATGAGCGACAAGTTCGAGAACCTGCTGTCGGCCTCGGGCTTTCGGCTCTCGGGTTGGGGCGACGTCGGGTTCGCCTATCTGTTCTCCAACAGTCCCATCAAGCGACCGAGCGACGCCAAGAGCACCAACATGTGGGTGTGGGACTCCGACCCGGTCTCCCAGGAGGTCATGAAGGTGGCCGGCGTCAACGCGATCCCGCTGGCGGTACCCGACGTGCTGTCGAGCCTTCAGACCGGCGTCATCGATGCCTATCAAAACTCGCCCTACGGCGCGATTGCGCTGCAGTGGTACACGAAGGCCGCATTCATCACCAACCTCAAGCTGGCCGTGACCATCGGCGGCACGGTGATGAACCTGACCAGCTGGGAGAAGTTCTCCGATGCCGACAAGGAGCTGCTGCAGGGCGTCGCCGACTCGACCTACGGCAAGCTGCTCAAGCGGATTCGCAGCGACAACAAGAAGGCCATCACGGCGCTGACCGACAAGGGCATGAAGGTCGTCGAGCCGGAGGCATTTCCCGAGTGGAAGAAGCTGGCCGACACCGTGCGCACCAACCTGACCGGATCGTTGTTCGATGAGGCTCTGGTGACCGAGATGCTCGGCCACCTGGGCCGCTAGTCGGCGGTCGAGCGCCCCCCCGGCCGCTGATGTGCCGGGTCGGCTCGGGACCAGCGCACGGGATGCAGTCGACCGCGGCGGAATTTGAGCCGCGGTCGAGGCCGGGCGGCTTGCGTTCATCGAGGTTGTACGCCCCGTGAGGGCGAAAATGCGGTACACGTCCTGGCATGCGGAAGCTCCGCGAGCTGGAAGACAAGTTGATCCGGGTCGAGTCGGCACTGGCGGTGGTGCTGGTGCTCGTGACCCTGAGCTTGGCCGGATACAACGTCGTCTACCGCAACATTCTGGTGCGCTTGCAGCAGCACTGGGCGCACAGCGGGCCTCCGTTGGAGGAGGCCACGGCGACGACGCCCGCGGCGACGAAAGCCAAAACCGCACCCACTGCAGCTGAGGGCAAGGCCCCCGAGGCCGCTGGCGGCGACGATTTTGGTGGCTTCGGCGGCGGCCTGGGCGACGAGGCGCCCGCAGATTCCCCCGCGGCCGGAGACGACTTTGGAGGATTTGGCGGCGGAATCGGGGACGAGGACGAGCCCGAGCCCGAGCCCGCGACGCCAGAGCCTGCGGCTGGTGACGACTTTGGAGGGTTCGGCGGTGGCATCGGGGACGAGGACGAACAGCCAGCCGAACCCCCGGCGAAGCCATCGCCGCCCGTCGACGAAGAGCCCGCCAAGGCTGGCGGCGACGACTTTGGAGGATTCGGCGGCGGTATCGGGGACGAAGACGAACCCGCCGAGGGCGAGGGCGAGGGCGAGGGCGCCGAGGGCTTCGGTGGATTCGGCGGAGGCCTGGGTGACGGCGAGGCCAAGCCCAAGGCCGACGATGGCGACGAAGACGAGGAGGAGGACGACTTCGGCGAAGAAGACGACCTGGGTGGCGAAGATCCGTTCGCCAACCTCGCCGATATCGACGCCGCGGGCCAAGACGGCGCCCTGGACACGGGCCCCAAGGGTGGTCCTCCGCCCGTCGGCTCGTTTGCCGACCGCGCCGTGAAGTTCATCGATGCGATCAAGCTGGGCTGGATCGATCTGTTCCTGCGCCAGCTGGTCATCATCATCAGCTTCCTCGGTGCCATCCTCGCGACCCAGCGGGGCAAGCACATCAACATCGATGCCCTGAGCAAGGCGCTGCCCAAGCGATTCCAGCGGGTGGTGCCGATCGTGCTCAACCTGGTCTCGGTGGGGGCGTGCCTGATGTTGGCGCGCGCGGGCTGGGATCTGGTGCAGATCAGTCGCGAGTACCCCAAGGAAGTGTTGC